>DATEOP010000193.1:0-15757 GCA_035274065.1 Burkholderiaceae bacterium | reverse complement strand
CATGCGCAGGCTGGCACAGCAGCAGTTATCCGCGACCCGGGTCGGTAGGTACGCCGTCTGGGTGCATCAGCCGCGGCCAGTGGCGATCATCCCCGGATTTTTGGATGGTGATGTGTCAGTGCAGGATGCCGGGGCGCAGCTGGCCGCATCGTGGCTCGACGCCAAGCCCGGCATGCGCGTGCTCGACGCGTGTGCCGCGCCGGGGGGCAAGACAGCGCAGCTGGCTGAACTCGGCGTAAATGATCTTGCCGCCCTCGAAGTCGATGCCGCGCGGGCTCGGCGAATTGACGAGAATCTCCGTCGCTGCCAGTTAAACGCGCGCGTCATTGTGGGCGATGCGGGACGCCCCGATACGTGGATCGGTGCCAGTGGTGGCGGCGCGTTTGATCGAATTCTGCTTGACGCCCCGTGTACCGCCTCTGGCATCGTGCGGCGCCACCCCGACATTCCCTGGTTAAGGCGTCCGGGTGATGTTGCGCAATTAACAAAGGTTCAGTGCGAATTGCTGGACGCTTTATGGCCGCAGCTAAAGGTGGGTGGTAGGCTGCTTTACGTCGTTTGCTCGCTGTTTTCAGAGGAAGGCCGCGGGCAGATTGCTCGCTTCGGCGAGCGGCATCCTGACGCGCGCCGATGCGATTTGCCGGCGTCGCTGTTGCTGCCGGTATCGGTGGCTGAGCCTGACGCCGTAGCCGCGTGGCAAGGTTCGGATCTGCCGACGCTGCATGACGGCTTTTTCTACGCGTTAGTTGAGAAGACCGGATGAAACCGATCATCACGCCCAGTCTTGCGGCATCACTCCTGGCCTGGCCATTATGGCTCGCCATTGGCGCATTGTTCTGCGCGCCGTCAGCTGCTATGGCGGACGAACGTATCGGCGTGATGGCGGCAGTGCTCGAGCCCGCGCGCGATGCGCAACACCCGAGCGGCGATGCGCTGCTGCTCAACGCGACCTTCGAGTTCGATATGCCGCAGGCGCTCGAAGAGGCGGTGCAAAAGGGAATCGCGCTGTACTTCAACATCGAGTTCGAGCTGTTTCGCAAGCGCTGGTACTGGTTCGACCGCAAGGTCGCATCGAGCACGCTGACGTATCGGTTGTCGTACAGTCCGCTGACGCGACAATATCGATTGGCCCGAGGCGGACTCTCACAGTCATTCGAGTCGCTTGACGAGGCGCTCGCACTTCTGAAGAGTGTCCGGAACTGGAAAGTGGTGGATAAAGGCTTGCTGAGTTCGCGCGAGGACTATGACGCGCAGGTGCGCATGAGGCTCGATGTCAATCAGCTTCCAAAGCCCTTCCAGGTGAACGCGATCACCAGCAGAGAATGGACGCTCGCGTCTGACTGGCGCGAAGTGCCCGTCACCGCTGAACTCATTCGCTGAGGCGCGATGAAATATGTACCGGGCAGTCGGCTGGCGCAGATGATGCCGCGCGCGCTTCGCTACGGCCTGCTTGCCGCGCTTGCCGTGGGCGGCGTGCTGTTGTTTCTGCTTGCGTCCGCCAGTGGCAACACCGCGTTCTTCGAGCGCAATTACCCGCTGCTGCTTGGCATCAACGGCGTGATCGCGGCGCTGTTGTTCGTGCTGGTAGTGGCGCTGATTCGCAGGCTCGTGGTGCGGTTGCGCGCGAAACAGTTCGGTGCACGGATGATGATGCGCTTCACAGTGGCGTTTGCGCTGATGGGCGTGCTGCCCGGAGTGTTGATCTATGTCGTTTCGACACAGTTCCTGTCGCGCTCAATCGAGTCATGGTTTGACGTGCGCGTCGATCGCGCGCTGGACTCCGGACTGACATTGGGTCGCGCGGCGCTCGATAACCTGAGAGACGACGTCAGCAACAAAGCGCGCAGTTGGGCTCTCGAGTTGTCCGATATCTCGGAACCTGCGCAGCTTGCACAACTGAATCGATTGCGTGAACAGGGCGGAATTCAGGACGCACTGATAGTAAGTGGCAATGGACAGCTGATCGGCACCAGTGGTTCGCGGTTGTCGCAGTTGGTGCCAGAGGTTCCTTCGAGCAACGAGCTGCGCCAGGCGCGCACGCGGCTAATTTTTGCAACGATCGAAGGCGAGGCCGGCGCACTGGAATCGCGTTACGGGCTACGCGCACGGGTCATCGTTCCGATACCCGCGCCAGCGTCTTTAGGTCCAGCGACCGGCTCTTCAACAAAATCAGGGGCGCTGCGCGACGACCAAAAGCCCGGTTCGGCTTTTGTCGCCATTGTCCCGCCCAGTGAAACCCATTTTTTGCAACTAATCCAACCGCTGCCACCGTCAATTGCCGCGAACGCAGAGGCGTTGCAAAACGGATATCGCGAATACCAGGAGCTTTCGCTCGCACGACGGGGACTGCAGACGATTTACGGTCTGACTTTGACACTGACGCTTTTGTTGTCGATCTTCGCAGCGATCGCGTCGAGCGTGCTGCTCGCAAGTTCGATGACGGCACCGCTGTTGCAAGTGGCCGAAGGCACGAAAGCGGTCGCTGAAGGCGACTATCGACAGGTACGCGAGTTTCCGGGTAACGACGAGCTGAATCTGCTGACCCAATCGTTCAATGCGATGACGCGCCAGTTGACCGAGGCTCGCGATCAGGTCGAAAAGAAACAGCGCGAGGTTGAAAACGCAAAGACTTATCTGGAGCGCGTGTTGGCCAACCTGTCCGCCGGCGTGATCGTGCTGAACAAGGAGTTCGGTTTGGTGACTGCGAACCACGGCGCCTCGCGCATCCTCGGTTACCCGTTGATGCAACAGGCCAACCGGCCGCTGCGCGAGATTGATCCCGCCCTGTCTGCTGCACTCGCGACCGCGTTTGCCGACCACGCACTGACCGCGTCGCCAAAAGATTCATGGCAGCAGCAGGTCGAAGTCAAACGCGCGGCCATTCTGCCGTCTTCGGATTCCAGCAAGATCACGAAGCCCAACGCAACGGGCGAGCCGTTGATGTTGCTCGCGCGTGGGTCGCGTTTGCCGCTTGATGACGGCCTCGGCTACGTCGTGGTATTCGATGACATCACTCAGGTGATCTCGGCGCAGCGGGCACTGGCGTGGGGTGAAGTTGCGCGACGGCTGGCGCACGAAATCAAGAATCCATTGACGCCGATCCAGCTCGCGGCCGAGCGCTTGCAAATGAAGTTAATTGAGAAGCTGCGGTCACCCGATGCCGACGTTTTGAAGCGCGGCACCTCGACGATTGTGAATCAGGTCACCGCGATGAAGCGGATGGTTGACGACTTCCGCGACTACGCGCGCGTGCCACCCGCGCGGCTTTCGCCGCTCGCATTGAACACGCTGGTCGAGGAAGTGGCTGCACTTTACGGCGCTGAGGCAGGCACCGGCGCGATCCAGCTCTCGCTGCGCCCCGGATTACCGCTGATCGAGGGCGACGCAACCCAACTGCGTCAGGTGATTCACAACCTGCTCGTCAACTCGCAGGACGCGCTGGCTGGGCAGGCCGATGCGCGCATTCTTGTGCGAACTGAGCTGGTCGAGATCGAAGAAGCCAATACAAAAGCGCGCGCGGTGCGCTTGGCCGTGGAAGACAATGGGCCGGGGTTCCAGCCCAATATACTTCGGCGTGCTTTCGAGCCGTACGTGACGACTAAATCGAGCGGTACCGGGCTCGGACTCGCGATGGTGAAAAAGATTGTCGATGAGCACGGCGCGCGTATTGAAGTCGTGAACCGGAGCGGCGCAGGACAAAGCGGAGGTGCAATCGTTACGATCGTCTTTCGTCGGCTCGCCGAAGTCAGCGCAGCGCCTGCGCTTTTCGCCGCCTAAATTTGCGGGCAGAAGGGAAAGCGGCACGTTTTCGCGTGCACGTCGCGCGGCGTAAGCTTGCGGACTCAACTGCAGAAAGCTTGTTGATCGGTCATGGCTAACATCCTCGTCGTCGACGACGAAATCGGTATTCGCGAGCTGCTTTCGGAAATTCTGGCCGATGAAGGTCACGCTGTGTTGACAGCGGAAAATGCGGCGGCGGCTCGTTCCACGCGCAGCCGCGAAGAGCTTGATCTCGTCTTGCTCGATATCTGGATGCCCGACACCGACGGCGTCACGCTGTTAAAAGAATGGGCTTCAACAGGTCAGCTGACGATGCCCGTCATCATGATGTCGGGCCATGCAACGATCGACACCGCTGTCGAAGCCACCCGCTTCGGCGCGCTCGAATTTCTGGAGAAGCCGATTGCGATGGCGCGCTTATTGACCGCGGTGCGCTCCGGCCTGGAGCGAGGGCGGGTGATGCGAAACTTGAGAATGGCGGTGCCCGCTTCGCTGACCGCCGTGGCGCCTGCTCCTGTCGTTGCAGACGTCGAAGTCACGGCGGCCAAGCATGCGGAAATGGCTCAGGCGAGCGAACACAATGGCGTGGCGCTGGATCAGCCGTTGCGAGACGCGCGCGATCAGTTCGAGCGCGTCTACTTCGAATATCACCTGGCGCGCGAAAGCTACAGCATGACGCGCGTCGCCGATCGCGCTGGGCTCGAGCGCACGCATTTGTATCGCAAGCTCAAGCAATTAGGCATCGAGCTCTCGCGTGGCGGGCGCCGCAATGAACGTGCGCCGGACGAAGTGCCAAGTACGCATGAAGTGCCAACCGCGCACAGCCAGCCTGCGGTTTATTCCAACCAGAGCGACCAGTACGACGATTGAATCCGTGTCCGACTAGTGATTTCTACCCGGTTGGGTGCTCCACCCCTAGGATTACTACGGCCAAAGTGCTACCGTTTTCCGTAAGAAATAAGAGTCGCTCTTGGAGCAACGATCCGCCACATCTGTCGTCATCCGGTATTTTCACAGCGTCCTTTCAGGAGGAGCCAGTTCAATGAGCAATGACGTAAGCAAGGTTATGGAAGATCCGGTCGCGGTCCAAACGGTCAGCGCCAAACCCGCACGCCGGAAATTCGTGACCGGCGCCGTCGCAGCGGGCGCTGCGATCGCTGGCTTTCCGATGATTGCGAAGGCGCAGACGCCGATCGTGATCAAGATGCAGGGGTCATGGGGCTCGGCCGACATCTTCAACGAGATGGCGCAGGAGTATGTGAAGCGGATCAATGAGATGTCGGGCGGGCGCCTGCGCATCGACTATCTGCTCGCGGGCGCGGTGGTCAAGCCCTTCGAGGTGATGGACGCGGTGTCCCGCGGTGTGCTGGACGGCGGGCATACCGTGCCGGTGTACTGGTACGGCAAGTCGAAGGTAGCCTCGCTGTTCGGTTCAGGCCCGATCACCGGCTGCGACGCACAACAGACGCTGGCCTGGATCTACAACGGCGGCGGCCTCAAGCTGTACCGCGACCTGCTCGACAAGCTCGGCCTCAACGCCGTCGGCTTCTTCGCCTTCCCGATGCCGACCCAGCCGCTCGGCTGGTTCAAGAACGCGGTGAAGGACGGGGCGGCCATGAAGGGCCTGAAATACCGGACCGTGGGACTTGCCGCCGACCTGATGCAGCAGATGGGCGCCCGCGTGACCCAGCTGCCAGGCGGCGAGATCATCCCGGCGATGGAGAAGGGCGTGATCGAGGCGTTCGAGTACAACAATCCCACTTCCGACATGCGCTTCGGCGCGCAGGACGTGGCGAAGAACTACATGATGGGCAGCTACCACCAGGCGATGGAGTTCTTCGAGATCATCTTCAACAAGAAGAAGTGGGACTCGATCCCGAAGGACCTGCAGGCCATCCTGCAGTACGGCGTCGAGGCGGCCTCGGCTTCCAATTTCTGGATGGCGATGGACAACTACTCGCGCGACCTCCAGGAGCTGATCAACAAGCACAAGGTCAACGTGGTGCGCACACCGAAGGCGGTGTTCCAGGACCAGCTCAACGCCTGGGATGTCGTCAGCAAGCGCCTGCAGGACGAGGACCCGTACTTCAAGAAGGTGGTCGACTCGCAGAAGGATTGGGCGAAGCGCGTCGCCTACTACATGTTCGTCAACGAGGCTGATTACCGGCTTGGTTACGAACACGTTTTCAAGACTAAGCTGCCGGCCTAATCTTCAGGTTCGTACGATTTTTTTCATACTGGGGTGGCTTTCATTGATGCCACCCCAGTTTTTCGTTCTTCCTGTGCTCGGTGACGCATGCTCCAACGAGTTATCTACGCGATTGATCAGTTGAGCAAGACGGTCGGCCACGCCTTCGCCTGGTGCATCGTGATGCTGATGCTCGGCACGTCGTACGAGGTGTTCGTGCGCTACGTGCTCGACAACCCGACGAGCTGGGCTTTTGACTGGAGCTACATCATGTACGGCGCGCTGTTCTACATGGCGGGCGCCTACACGCTGTCGCGGGGTGGGCACGTGCGCGCGGACATGTTCTCGCGCAACTGGCCAAACCGCGTGCAGGCGAGTGTGGAGCTGTTCCTGTACATCGTGTTCTTCTTTCCGGGCGTCATCTCGCTCATGTATTCCGGCTGGAGCTACGGCAACGACTCGATGCGCATCCACGAGATGAGCATCAACAGCCCGATCGGCATTCCGATCTGGCAGATCAAGATGCTTATCCCAGTCGGCGGAGCGCTGATCTGCCTGCAGGGCATCGCGGAGGTACTGCGCTGCATTGTCTGCTTGCGCACGGGCGAGTTCGCGCCGCGTCTGCACGACGTCGAGGAGCTGGAGAAGCAGATCCTCGAGGAAGCGGCCAGGCACGGGACCGAAGCTGCGAAGGCGATCGTGCGATGAGCTCCGGCGTCATGGCGCTCGTCATGCTGGGGATCCTGGTCTTCACGATCATGATCGGCTTCCCGGTCGCCTTCACGCTGATGGCGCTCGGCGTCTCGTTCGGCTACTACGCCTACTACCAGCCTGGCACCGACTTCTTCGACAACACGGTGTTCTCTTTGCTGACGCAGAACACCTACGGGGTGCTCACCAACGACGCACTGGTGTCGATCCCGCTGTTCCTGATGATGGGCTACATGGTCGAGCGGGCGAACATCCTCGACCGCCTGTTCTTCAGCCTGCAAGTGGCGCTGCGCTTCCTCCCGGGAGCCCTGGCGATCGCGACACTTTTGACCTGTGCGCTGTTTGCCACGGCGACCGGCATCGTCGGTGCGGTGGTGACGCTGATGGGCCTGCTCGCCTTTCCGCAGATGATGAAGGCGGGCTACGATGTACGCCTCGCCTCGGGCGTCACGTGCGCGGGCGGCTGCCTCGGCATCTTGATCCCGCCGTCGATCCTGCTCATCGTTTACGGCGCGCAGGCCGGCGTGTCGACGGTTCGCCTGTACTCCGCGGCGATCATCCCCGGCTTCATGCTCGCCGGCATGTACATCACCTACGTGATCGTGCGGGCGGTGATGAATCCAAGCCTCGCCCCGCCGCTGCCGAAAGAGCAGGCGAACGTGCCGTTCTGGGGTACGGTGAAGCTGCTTTTCACCTCGTTCTTCCCGCTGGCGATCCTGATCCTGGCGGTGCTCGGCACCATCATGTTCGGCCTCGCCACGCCGACCGAGGCTTCGGCGATCGGTGCGCTCGGCGCAGTTATCCTCGCCGCCGCTTACCGCGGTCTCACGTGGAAGCGCTTTAAAGAGGCGGTTTATCTCACCGCGCGCACGTCAGCGATGGTGTGCTGGCTGTTTGTCGGCTCGTCGACCTTCGCCTCCATTTTCGCCTATCTCGGCGGCGAGGCGATCATCAAGGACTTCGTGCTCGGCCTTAACCTTTCGCCGGTGGTCTTCATGATCCTGGCTCAGATCATCATCTTCATCCTCGGCTGGCCGCTCGAGTGGACCGAGATCATCATCATCTTCGTGCCGATCTTCCTGCCGCTGCTGCCGCACTTCAACATCGACCCGATCACCTTCGGCATCCTGGTGGCCATCAACCTGCAGACGGCGTTCCTCTCTCCGCCCATGGCGATGGCGGCGTTCTACCTGAAGGGCGTGGCGCCGAAGCAGGTACTGCTCAGCCAGATCTTCGGCGGCTGCATGCCTTTCATGTACATCGTGATCTTCTGTATGGCGCTTATCTACATCTTCCCGGGCATCGCCACCTGGCTGCCCGACGTCCTCTATTCGCGCTGAGACGGCCATGGACCCGTTGCAGCTCAACTGGCTCTCGGCGAGCGACGCGGCTCGCGGCATCCGCGATGGCGCTTTCACCGCCGAGGAGCTAATGCAGGCCTGCCTCGCACGCGTGCGTGAGGCCGAGCCGCAGGTCCAGGCGTGGACGTTTCTGAACGAGGAGTATGCGCTATCGCAGGCGCGTGCACGCGACCTGGACCGAGCGGAGGGAAATCCAACGGGGCTGCTGCACGGCGTGCCGGTCGGTATCAAGGACATCATCGATACGTGCGACATGCCGACCGAGGATGGCACTGTGCTCCACTCCGGGCGCGCGCCTTTACGAGATGCGGGAGTAGTGGCTGCGCTGCGTGCCGGCGGCGCCGTGGTCATGGGCAAGACCGTGACCACCGAGTGCGCCACGTATGCTCCGGGCAAAACGCGGAACCCGCACAACCCCGAACACACGCCCGGCGGATCGTCGAGCGGTTCGGCTGCCGCGGTCGCCGCTGGCATGGTGCCACTGGCGCTTGGTAGCCAGACCAATGGCTCGGTGATCCGTCCCGCCGCGTTCTGCGGTGTCTACGGCTTCAAGCCGACGCACGGGCTGATCCCACGCCACGGCATCATGAAGTTGTCGCGTGCGCTCGACCACGTGGGCGTGTTTGCGCGGACGCTGGAGGACATCGCGCTCGTGTGCGAACCGCTCGTGGGTAGCGATGAACGCGATCCCGATACTCATCCGCGCGCGCGGATTCCGTTCAGCGAGATCGCGGCCGCCGAGCCACCGCTTGCTCCGATGCTTGCTTTTATCAAGACACCTTTGTGGGACCGCACCGATGAGGAGACCAAGGAAGCATTCGCGGAGCTGACGCAAGCGTTGGAGAACCACATCGTGGAGGTGGATTTGCCCGGCCCTGCTCTGGCCGCGCTCGACCTGCATCGCACGATCATGGAAGCGGAAATGGCCGCCAGCCTAGCGGCGGAATACGACCGCGGCCGCGATCAGCTAAGCGATAGCTTGCGCGCTCAGCTTGAGCGTGGCCGCAAAGTGACTGCATTGGATTATCAGGTTGCGCTGGCGCGCATTCCGCTGCTGAACGAGGGATTCGCGGAAATGTTTGAGCGTTGCGATGCGATCCTTACGCCAGCCGCTGCGGGCACCGCCCCGCGAGGGCTCGAATCGACCGGAGACCCATCGTTCTGCACACTCTGGACTCTATGCGGCATGCCGGCTATCACGCTGCCGCTGATGCGCGGCTCCAACGGTCTGCCGCTAGGTGTCCAGCTCGTCGGCCAGCGCAACAGCGACGCACGCCTGCTGCGTACCGCGCGCTGGCTGGTTGCCCAGATCGCGGCCGGCTGATCAAATAAACGAGGAGAGCGCATGCCATTTAAAATCCTCGGCGGCGTCGTGGCGGTTGCATTGCTGCTCACTTACATCGCGCCAGTCGTACTCAAGCTGCGCGAACCCGCGCTCACGGTGGTGGCGTTGATTGGTGTTGTGATGATGCTGGTCGATCTCTGGCAATCGCTGCGCGCGAAGGACGATTGAATCTGCTTTCGCAGGTGCCGGCCCGAAGCGGGCATTCAGGCAACGCGATGGCAGGCGATTCCTTGCTCTACGCTGGTTCCGAATGAAGGTCATCATCATCGGTGCCGGCAGGGTCGGCTCCTCGGTCGCTGAAGCCTTGGTGTCCGAGGCTAATGACATTACCGTGATTGATACTGATGCGGCGCGTGTCAGCGAGTTGCAATCCCGGTTTGATCTGCGCGGACTGGTGGGCAACGCGGCGCTGCCGTCGACCCTGAAGGCAGGTGGCGCAGACGATGCCGATATCCTGATCGCAGTCACTGCCTACGACGAAGCGAACCTGGTGGCGTGCAAAATTGCGGCCGAGCTGTTCAACATCCCGACCCGCATTGCGCGCGTGCGCAACACCGAGCTGCAACAGCATCCGAAACTGATCGGCGAAGGCGGCTTTGGTGCAACGTATGTCATTTTCCCGGAGCAGACGGTCACCGACTATCTGTTGAAGCTCGTCGATTTTCCGGAAGCCCTGCAGGTGCTCGAATTCGCTGACGGCCGCGCCAGCCTGATCGGGGTGCGCGCGTTCTCCGGCGGACCGCTGGTATCGCATCCGATAAAAGAGCTGCGGCGGCACATTCCGAACATCGATACGCGGATCGTCGCCTTGTTTCGCAACGAAGCCAGCGTGGTCGTCGATGGCGACACGATGATCCAGCCGGGCGATGAAGTGTTTTTCTTGGCCGCATCGCGCGATATACGTGCGGTGATGAATGAACTTCGGCGGATGGACAAGCCGGTGCGGACTGTAATGATCGCCGGCGGCGGCAACATCGGTTTGAGCTTTGCGCGTGCACTCGATACCGGCGAGGGACTCGACATCGCAAAGCGCTGCAACGTCAAAATCATCGAGGCTAACAAGCGGCGCGCCGAATATCTGGCGCAACACGTGTCCGCCCAGGTGCTGGTGCTGTTGGGCGACAGTACCGACGAGGAATTATTAACGCAGGAAGGCATTCAGGATATCGACTTGTTCGTTGCGCTGACCAACGATGACGAGAACAACATCATGAGCTCGCTGCTTGCCAAGCGGCTCGGCGCACGACGGGTGATCTCGTTGATCAATCGCAAAAGCTATGGCGATCTGATGCAGGGCGGGCAAATCGACATCGCGATCTCGCCGTCATACGTGACGATGTCCGCATTGCTGCGCTTTGTACGGCGTGGGGATGTCGTGGTGGCCCATACGCTGCGACGCGCAGTCGCTGAAGCCCTGGAGCTGGTGGTGCACGGCGACGCTCGAAGCTCGCGCGTGATCGGTAAGACCATCGAACAGGTCGAAATGCCGCGTGGCGCCACGATCGGCGCGATCGTGCGCGGCCACCGCGAGCAGGCGCAAGTGCTGATGGCGCATCATGATGTTGCGATACAAGCGGAAGATCACGTGATCGTATTCGTCGAGAACAAGCGCATCATCCCCAGAGTCGAGAAGCTCTTCACTGTCAGTGCCGGCTTTTTCTGAAGCAGGTCGGATGCGGCGTTGATGCAACGCAATGGGATTTCTGCAGGAAAGGTTCCAGCGGCTGCGGATCGTATAAGCGCCTTCGCCCGTTCCACGTTCCCGGTTCTAAACGCCCTCAGCTATGTCATAACGATATTCGCGGCCACGATGCTGGTGCCACTGGCATTTGCGGTGATCGGCAATGACGGTGCGCAAGGAGCCTTCAAGGTCGCGCTGCTGGTGACGGCCGGTTGCGGTGTCGCATTGACCTTGGGCACGCGGCGGTTTCGTCGCGATTTGCAGGCGCGCGACGGCTTCTTACTGGTCACGCTCGTGTGGACGGTATTGCCGGCATTCGCCAGCCTACCGCTGATGCTTCGGTTGCCCGATCTTTCATTTACGGATGCGTACTTCGAAGCGATGTCCGGTCTAACGGCGTCCGGCGGAACCGTACTTTCGGGTCTTGATCTTTTGCCCCTGTCCATCAACATCTGGCGCTGCTTGATGGTGTGGCTGGGCGGCATGGGCATCCTGGTGTTGGTGGTAGCGATCCTGCCGGTGTTGGGCGTCGGTGGTGCGCAGGCGTTCAAGGCCGAAATCACCGGGCCGTTGAAAGAGACCAAGCTCACCCCTCGCATTGCCGACACGGCAAAGGCGCTGTACGCGATTTATTTTGTGCTGTCGTTCGCGTGTTTTCTGTCGTATCGCGTGGCAGGAATGAGCTGGGCAGATGCACTGATGCACATGGGCTCGACGATGGGACTAGGCGGTTTTTCGTCGCACGATGCCAGCTTTGCGTACTGGGATTCACCCGCCATCGAATACGTCGCAGTCGTATTTATGACATCGGCGGGCTTCAGTTTTCTTCTGCACTTCACTGCGTGGCGCCAGCGGTCGCTGATCCTGTACTGGCGAGACTCGGAAGCCCGTGCGTACGTGTTTTCGTTGGTCGTCACGGTGCTTGCGCTTACAGCTTTTCTTATGTTTAACCACGTCTACCCAGGCTGGGAACCATCGTTTCGTTACGCCTTGTTCAACACGGTCTCGGTGGCAACGACCACCGGGTACTCGAATGCGAACTACGACCTGTGGCCGGCCTTTGCTCCGTTGATGATGCTGTTCGTGGCGGGATTTGCGACTTGTGCCGGCTCCACTGGCGGAGGCATCAAGATGGTTCGCGCGATCATCCTGATAAAACAGGCGAGACGCGAGATGACGCGGATTCTGCACCCGCGCTCGATTAACCCGGTGTGTATCGGCAACAAGGTAGTGGAAAACAACGTGATCTTCGCCGTGCTCGCGTTCATGCTGGTGTACGGTGGCTCGATTATCTGGTTCACCTTTCTGTTGCTGCTTTCTGGCCTCGATGCGACGACCGCCTTTACCGCGGTTGTTGCGTGCATTAACAACACCGGGCCGGGGCTGAATCGAGTCGGACCCTACTCCACCTTCGGCGTGCTTAATGACTTTGAAACGTGGGTCTGCACGTTCGCAATGCTGATCGGACGGCTCGAACTGTTCTCCGTCCTGGTACTGCTGACTCCGGACTTTTGGCGCAAGTAGCCACCCAGGGTTAGCGATCACTCGCGGGCGGAACCGCCCCCGCTTTTCGATCGGTCTTACCGCTTGATTCGCGCTGCCAGGTACCGATATTGCAGGTAGAGCGGAAGAAAGGATCAATCAATGGCAGTTACGATGATCTACAACAGTCCCCAGTTTTGTGTTTTCGAGTTCGAAGGCGCAGTGCTGGCGGGCGATCGCGAAGTCGGCGGCTACGAAATCATGGACAAGCAGCTTCGTAAGGAAATTTTCCTGGGCGGAGAAAATGCGGCGGCGTTTCGCAAAAGCGTGCAGGAGCTGATCGAGCAGGGACCGACATCGGACGAGGTCGACGAGTTTCTGCAAGGTTTCAGCGGGCTGATGCATCAACCCGTAGTGCTTCACTAATGCTCTAGCTGCACTTGTGCGCTCATTAACTTCTGCGCGTTGGCCTGTTTTAGTCGACAAAATCGAGGAACGCTTCTAGTCAGTCGCTCCGACCCGGCGCCTTAAAACGCGAGAATGCGCGTCGCGTGAGCAATCAGCGGCTCCTGCAAGGGAACGCGGCGAATTCATGGAGTTTGACTACATTATTGTTGGCGGTGGCTCCGCGGGTTGCGTTCTCGCCGCTCGTTTGTCCGAAGATGCCGGCGTAAGCGTGGCGCTGATCGAAGCGGGCGGAAACAACGACCGCGTACTCAATCGCGTGCCGACGGGCGCGGCAATCCAGATAATCAAGCGCAACGCGTGCAACTGGGCCTTCTCAACGGTGCCTCAACCGGGCCTCGGCGGACGCCGCGGCTATCAGCCTCGCGGGCGAGGACTGGGTGGGTCTTCGGCGCTGAACGCGATGATCTATTTGCGCGGACAGCGCGAGGACTACGACGGCTGGGCGGCAGGCGGTGCAGAAGGCTGGGCTTGGGACCAGGTGCTGCCATATTTCATTCGCGCGGAAAACAATGAGCGCGGTGCCAATTCGTTTCATGGTGACGCCGGACCATTGAACGTGTCTGACCTTAGGTCACCGCATCCGGCAGCGGCGCTTTTCATTGAAGCGGCCCAGCAAGCAGGCTTGCCACGCAACGAAGATTTTGCGGCCGAAACTCAGGAAGGCGTTGGCTGGTACCAAGTGACGCAAAAACGCGGTGAGCGTTGGAGCGCAGCGCGCGCTTACCTTGCTCCTGCGCGGCAGAGGCCAAATTTGCATGTGATCACCGACGCGCTCGCAACGCGCATCGTGATCGAAGCGCGGCGCGCGATTGGCGTTACCGTGCGTCAGGGCAATGTCGAGCGTAAGTTGCGGGCGCGCCGGGAAGTATTGATCGCAGCTGGGGCGTTGCAGTCCCCGCAGCTTTTGATGCTATCGGGTGTCGGACCTGCTTCGCATTTGCGCGACGTTGGCATCGAGACGTTTGCCAATCTTCCGGTCGGTGACAACCTGCACGACCATCCAGACATCACGATCAATCGCCGCGTTGCGAACACGGACCTGCTGGGATTCTCATTCGTTGGCAGCATCAAACTGCTGCGCGCCATCCGACACTGGCGCCGTGAGCGGCTCGGTTTCCTGACTTCGAATTTCGCCGAAGCCGGCGCTTTCATTCGCACGCTTCCTGAGCTGCAGCGGCCCGATCTGCAGCTGCATTTCGTCATTGGCATGGTCGATAACCACAATCGCACCTATCACTGGGGGCATGGAATGAGCTGTCACGCGACTGCTCTGCAGCCGGCAAGCCGCGGCACCGTGAGGTTGGCGTCCAGTGACATGCGTGACGCGCCACTGATCGACCCCGCGTTTTTCTCAGATGAAAGTGATCTGGATACGCTGGTACGCGGGTTCAAATGGGTGCGCCGAATTTTTTCGCAGCCTGCATTCGCCGACTACGCAGGTGCCGAGCCCTCGCGTGAATTGCATTTTTCGAAAGTTCAAAGCGACAGTGATATCCGGCAGGCAATACGTGAGCGCGCCGATACCATTTATCACCCGGTCGGTACCTGCCGCATGGGCTCCGACGAGCGCGCGGTGGTGGACCCTCAGCTGCGAGTGCGCGGCATCGAGCGACTGCGAGTCGTGGATGCGTCGGTAATGCCGACGTTGATATCGGGCAACACCAATGCGCCCGTCATCATGATTGCTGAAAAAGCTGCCGATCTGATCAAAGGTAGCGTGCATTAGCTCATGCCTCAGTGCGACGGAATCGCACTTCGCTTCACCTACAATCGGCGCGCCACCATTAAAGACCCGCAATGGACACCCCTTGCCTGGAACCGCGATGAATTCGCGCCCGCCTATCGCAGACCAATCGATTGAGTCGCAATTGCGCGAGCTTCTTGCGCGCCGCATCCTGATGCTCGACGGCGCGATGGGGACGATGATCCAGCGCTACAAGTTGTCAGAGGCTGATTTTCGCGGCGATCGCTTTGTACATCACCCGATCGATGTCAGGGGAAACAACGATTTGCTGTCGTTGACGCGGCCCGATGTCGTACGCGAGATTCATCAGGCGTACCTCGAAGCGGGCGCCGACTTGATCGAAACGAATACGTTCGGCGCGACGTCGATCGCCCAGCAGGACTACGGACTGGCGCACGCCGCGTACGACATCAATCTCGAAGCAGCAAGGATCGCAAAGAGTGCGTGCGCACAGTATTCAACCCCTGACAAGCCGCGCTATGCAGTCGGTGCACTGGGCCCAACGCCGAAGACTGCGTCAATCTCACCTGACGTCAATGATCCAGGTGCGCGCAACGTCACCTTCGACGACCTTGTGACGTCGTATGGCGAACAGGTGCGCGGTCTGCTCGATGGCGGGGTGGATCTGCTGATCGTCGAGACGATTTTCGACACGCTGAATGCGAAGGCCGCACTGTTCGCGATCGATGCGGAGTTCGAGAGCAGAGGCATGCGGGTGCCGCTGATGATCTCCGGTACGGTCACTGACGCGTCGGGGCGCATTCTGTCGGGACAAACAGTCGAGGCATTCTGGAACTCGGTACGGCACGCCAAGCCGCTGACCGTCGGCTTGAACTGCGCTTTGGGTGCAGCATTGATGAGGCCGTATATCGAGGAACTTGCGACGCTGGCCGATACGTTCATCAGCGTGTATCCGAACGCTGGACTGCCGAACCCGATGTGCGAGACCGGCTTCGATGAGACGGCTGATGTCACCTCGAGTCTGTTGAAGGAATTC
>DATEOP010000192.1:0-3270 GCA_035274065.1 Burkholderiaceae bacterium | reverse complement strand
CCGTCATGACGAACGACGAGCGGCGGATTGCCTCGGACGCGATCCTCGTCGCCACCGGTGTCAGCATCCCGGCCTGGGTGCGCGACACGCAATTGGCACTCGATGATCGTGGCTTCATCGCGGTCAACTCGCACCTGCAATCGATTTCGCATTCGTTCGTGTTTGCTGCGGGAGACGTTGCTACGCTGACCGAAGCGCCGCGACCCAAGTCAGGTGTGTACGCGGTCCGCGCCGCCAAACCGCTCGCAATCAACCTGATCGCCGCCCTAACGGGCAAACCGTTGGGCACCTTCTCACCGCAGCGCCAAGCCCTCTATTTGATTTCGACCGGTCCGAAGCATGCGATTGCATCATGGGGAAAGTGGACATTTGCTGGCCGCTGGGTATGGCAGTGGAAAAACAGCATCGATCGCGACTACATTGCGCAGTTCAGCCGTCCAACTACGTGAGAATCTTCGATAGCCATGCGCACGCTTGCGGTCCTCGCCTTCATCGTCGTCATTGTGCCGCTGCTGTTGCTTGCGGCGGGACAGTTCGGACTATTGAAAGGGCATCCGCCGGCCGAACCGGGACTGCGAGCAGGTAAGCTCAAGCCGCCATCACGTGCGCAGAACAGCGTCAGCAGTCAAGCCGCCCTGTGGCCGGAAGGTGAATATGCGGTCGAGTACGCCAAGATCGAACCGCTCGCGTTCACACAGGATTCCGCGCTTGCGATGAACCGGTTACGCGACGTGCTTGCAGCTTGGCCGGGCGCACGCATTGTCGAAAACAACCCCGAGTACATCTCCGTTCAGTTCGAGACGCGCTGGCTGCGATTCGTCGACGACGCCGAGTTTTTGCTCGATCCTGCGGCTCACGTAATCCACGTGCGCTCGGCCTCTCGAATCGGCCGCAAGGACTTCGGCACCAATCGCAAGCGAATCGAAGCGATCCGCCGCCGTGCAGACTTGCGCTGAACGCTGCGTCGCGCTTGGATCAGGCACTGAACTCTTCGGCGTTCGGTGTGTGACCCTGCAGCCTTTTGCGCACCAAATCGATATGACCACGCAATGCGTACAGCTCCTCGGCGTATGACAAGGGCACACTGACCTTTTCCACGCGATGCTCGAGCTGATCAAGCCTCGGCAATAGCTCCGCGTTATTAACCGCGTTCAGCGAGGCGGCGTCCTCGATCTCGCGCAGCTGGCGATACCAGCGGAACACACGCGAGCGAATCCGGAACTCGTACAACGGCGGCACGATGCGCGACAGTGGAATCAATATAACGATGATCGATGCGAGAACTACCCACATGCGATCGATCAGGTTCGCCAGCCAGAAAGGGAGGTATCGCTGCAAAAATGGCGGTCCGTCGCGGTAATAGCGAGCGGCCTCCTTCGCCAGCGGAAATTCGCGTGCGGAGCCGTTCGGGAACTCGCCCGCGGGACCGAACCAAGAGCTGTCGCCGTGAACTCGCTGCGCAGCCTGCACGAACAGTTGCACCAGAGCGGGATGAAACTGATCAGTCGTCACCATGCTGGCGGTGGCTGCCACCAGGCGCACATCCGTAGGCGGCAGATCCTGCAAATCGACCGTGCCGCGCGGCATCGTCACGCTGGTCAAGAACTCGAAGCGACGGGCGTACGCCTCGGATTGTGGAAACTCCAACAAGCGGATGCCCGGCGTCTGCAGCAACATTCGCACAAAGGCCGATTCGGGTGCTGAGACGAAGGTCAGCGCATCGAGCTCGCCTCCGAGCAACGCGACGACCGCAGGCGTGGGTGGCAGCCGCTGCAGCTTCATCTGCGCCGGATCGATCTTGTTCGCGTTCAGGATTTTGTCGAGCAGATTGGCGGCGCCGCTACCAGGTTCTCCGATATTCAAGCTCAGCGGCACAAGGTCGTGCAGACGTTCCAGCGTGTCGCGCGACACGGTGCGTTTCGCCGCATCGGCTCGATAGAACAGCCATACAGGCTCCAGAAACAGACTGCCCAGCGAGAGCAAGGGCCGTCCGCTCTTGTCTTCATCGACGGCGTAGATTGCCTCGCCTGCACCGCTCTGCATGAAAGCGATATCGACGCCTGACCTGGGATCACGTAACAGACGGCGGTTTTCCGCGGCGCCTGCCGTCGTGCGCAGCTCCACCTTGATGCCGAACTTCGCGAGCTCTGCCACGTACCGCTTGCCAAACTCCGCGTATGCGCCCTGCTCTGCCCCAGTGGCCAACACGACGGTGCGCGGCGGCGTAGGATCGAGTATCAAGTAAGCAAGCCACAGCAGCACAAGCGTCAGCAGAATGAACGGCCCTGCGCTAATCAACAGCTCACGCAGCGAGAGCAAAGACATCTGGCGGGGACGTGCCATCCGATGGATTATGCAGCGCAGCGGGCTTGAGGACTTAAATCATGTTTGATGGGAGCCAGTATGCGTTTTAAGAACGACCCCGAAGGCATGCGCTTGCCGATCAAGATTGATACTGCGAGCAATGGCGAGTACGCGCCGATCCCGCTCGCACCCGTGCATCATCGTGCGCGTCAGTTGGCGTTCGAGTCGGCCACCGCCAATGCGAAGCGACTCGGGATCGACCGCCGGAGCTTTCTCGTGTCCGCATGCGGAGCCGCGTCGTCATTGCTCGCGATGAACGACGCGTACGCATCGAGCGGCGCGCGTGGCGGGTTCTTTCAGGTCGAACGCGAAGCAGCGCGCGACCTTCAGCTCGCACGCTCTTCGGTTGATGGCACTGAATTCATTTTCGATGTGCAAGGTCACTTCGTGAATCCGACCGGTGCCTGGCTGAGGCGCTTGCCGCCCGGCGCGAAGCCGATGCAAGGCTTCGTATCGTCGGCGCGTTGCGAGCCGCATAAAGGCCCAGGCGATTTCGACTATCTGCGATGTATCGGACCCGATCAGTTCGTCAAGGACGTCTTCATGGATTCGGATACGGACCTGATGGTGCTTTCGTTCGTACCTTCGACTCGCGAAGGCGAGCCGTTGACGATAGAGGAGGCGACAGCCACCGCGCGCATCGTCGAACAACTGAATGGCACGCACCGCTTGCTGGTGCATGGCCGCGTGAACCCGAACCAGCCCGGGGACCTGGAAGCGATGGACGAGCTCGCATCCCGTTACAAGATCTCGGCATGGAAGACATACACGCAGTGGGGGCCTGATGGCTCAAGCGGTTTCTTCATGGACGATGACGCCGGCATTCGCTTGATCGAAAAGGCGCGCAAGCTCGGTATTCGCAACATCGCAATTCACAAAGGACTGGCGTTCGGTCCGAAGTCGTAT
>DATEOP010000191.1:0-4607 GCA_035274065.1 Burkholderiaceae bacterium | reverse complement strand
CGCGATGAAGTGGCTCAGGTGATCGGAAGTGGTTCGGCGCTATTGCTTGATGCAAGGCCCGTTGCCTTCTTTGTCGGCGAAACGAGACATCCCGCGGCCAAGACCCCAGGAACCATCGTCGGTGCGAAAAACATCAGTCATGACGTTTGGTTCAGCAAAGATGCCAAAGTATTGCCGCTGGAAGAAATCACACGAGTTGCACAGCGCAACGGCGTGGATACGAGTCAGCCGACGATTTCGTTTTGCAACACCGGACATTGGGCGGCGACCAACTGGTTTGTGCTGTCCGAACTGCTCGGGCAAAACGACGTCAAGCTGTACCCTGAGTCGGTCGTCGAGTGGTCCCATGCCGGATTGGCAATGGAGCACGTGCCGAATCGGTTGCATCAATTCTGGCTGCAGCTGAAGGTTGCCAGCGGGACGCCGTAGTGGCTGCTTCGGTCGAAACGGTAGCGGGCGACGGCACATCGTCGATCCAGGGTCAGCCCGGTCTGGTTTCTCGCGCGGCGAGTTCGCCGCTAATCATTGCTGCCCTTATCGCGTGGCTTGCGATCACGTGGCTAGTTGGCCTGCGCCAGGGTTTTCTTTTTCTTGTCGGCATCGGATTCGGCGCCGCTCTTGCCGGAGTTTCGTTCGGCTTCACCACCGGGTGGCGCGTATGGATTCTCAAGCGCGACCCGACAGGATTTCTCGCGCAGTTTCTGGCGATCGGTCTCGCGATGCTGGTCTCGATTCCGTTGATCGCATCACATCCGGAGCTGAGTGGGGCCTTTGCGCCGCTATCGGTAAGCCTCGTGATCGGCGCGTTCATTTTCGGCGCAGCAATGCAGATCGCAGACGGCTGCGGATCCGGAATTTTGTATAAGGCTGGGCTCGGTAACGGTTTCTCCCTGGCAGTATTCCCCGGCTTTATCGCGGGCAGTTTCCTAGGGGCGGCTCATCTAGATCGTTGGCTGGCATTGGGCAGCTTGCCGCCGATGTCGCTACCAGAACAGATCGGCGTTGGCTGGACGTTGGTCGCGCAGCTCTTCGTGTTCGGCGTTATTGGGACCTGGTTATGGCGCAAGCGCAAACGCACTGACACGACCTGGAAGAGCCGAGACATTTATGCCGCTGCCGTGTTGCTCGCAATCTTCGGTGTTTTGAATCTGATCATCGCCGGGCAACCGTGGGGCATTGTTTACGGGCTTGGACTATGGGGCGCGAAGATCGCCACCTGGTTCGGCGCCGACCTTGCGTCGAACGCTTACTGGGGTCGCGACGTGCAACAGATGCACATTGAATCGTCGTTGCTGACCGACGTGACATCGGTGACCAACATCGGGTTGCTGATAGGTGCGCTGATCACAGCCAATTTTCGCGGCCGCGCACGCCCTGCAACCCGTGCCACCGCGAAGCAGTGGCTGGTCGCCGTCGTTATTGGCGTCGTCCTTGGCTACTCCGCGCGGCTCGCATTCGGTTGCAACGTCGGTGCCTATTTTTCAGGTATCTCGACCGGCAGCTTGCATGGCTGGGTATGGTTCGCTGCGGCGTTTGCGGGCTCGTTCGTCGGCATTCCGCTCCGTAATCGCCTGGGACTCAAAGCATGAAGCTCACGCGCACGGCGGTTTTTGCGACGACTTTTTGGGCGGCTGCATTCGCATTTATCGCGATCGACTGGTCACGCGCTACACCACACAACAGGTTCGATGAGCCGCCGCCGTGGCAGCTTGGCCAGGAAAAAGTCGAGGGCATGGGTCACTGCGCGGCACCGCTGGCAGCGAAATAATCGGCTTGAACAGCTGCTAAATAGAGGCTGGCTCGGCGGGAAGGAACCCCTCGATCGACAGGTACCGCTCGCCGGTGTCGTAATTGAATCCGAGCACGCGCGCGCCGCTTTTGAGTTCAGGCAGTTTCTTCGCAATTGCCGCGAGCGCGGCACCGGATGAAATGCCAACCAGCACACCTTCTTCGCGCGCGGCGCGGCGTGCCATCTCGCGCGCTTCTTCTGCCTCCACCAGGATCACGCCGTCGAGCAACTCTTTCTTTAGGTTGTTAGGGATAAAGCCGGCGCCAATGCCTTGAATCGGGTGCGGCGAGGGTTTGCCGCCCGATATCACCGGTGACGCCGACGGCTCGACTGCAAATACTCTCAGCTGAGGCCACTTTGGCTTCAGCACTTGTGCCAGCGCCGTGATATGGCCGCCGGTGCCGACGCCGGTTATGAGCGCGTCGAATCCTTCGGGAAAATCCCGCAGCACTTCCTGCGCCGTGGTCCGCACGTGCACATCGATGTTGGCTGGATTGTCGAATTGCTGCGGCATCCACGCGCCCTTTGTCTGCGCCACGAGCTGCTTTGCACGCTCGATCGCGCCCGGCATCCCTTTCTCGCGCGGCGTCAATTCGAACTTCGCACCGTAGGCGAGCATCAAGCGACGACGCTCTATCGACATGCTGTCTGGCATCACCAGCACCAGTGGATAGCCCTTAACCGCAGCGACCATCGCCAGCCCGATGCCCGTATTGCCCGAAGTTGGCTCGATGATCGTTCCGTCGCGCTTCAGTGCGCCGCTTGCTTCAGCGGCTTCGATCATCGACAGCGCGATACGGTCCTTGATCGAACCCGCAGGGTTCGCACGCTCCGATTTGATCCAAACTTCAGCGGCGGGGGCGATGTCGCGGAACAGTCGATTTACGCGAATCGTGGGCGTATTGCCGATCGTTTCAAGGATATTTTGTGCGCGCATGGGATGAACTCTGCCGTAGAAAGCAGCAAGTGCCCGAGCAACGGGCATGCCGCAGAAGTTAAGCTCCACAGTATGAACCTCCCGATCAGCCACGTAGACATCAAAGCAGCGGCCGCGCGTCTGGTGGGCGTGGCGCACCGGACGCCGGTCGCCACGTCACGTACCGCTGATGAACGCACCGGTGCGCAGCTGTTTTTCAAATGCGAGAACCTGCAGCGGATGGGGGCGTTCAAGTTTCGCGGTGCCTATAACGCGCTGGCGCAGTTCACGCCGGCGCAGCGCACCAAGGGCGTCGTCGCCTTTTCGTCGGGTAACCATGCGCAGGCGATAGCGCTGTCAGCGCGCCTGATCGGGATGCCCGCGACGATCGTGATGCCAACCGACGCACCGCAGGCGAAGGTCGACGCGACCCGCGGTTACGGTGCCAAGGTGCAGTTATATGACCGGTACACCGAAGACCGCGAACAGATCAGCCGCGCGCTGGCGGACGACAATGGAATGACGTTGATTCCGCCGTTTGATCATCCGCACGTGATGGCGGGTCAGGGCACCGCAGCACTCGAGTTGATCGAAGAGGCCGGTGCGCTTGATGTGCTGATCGTTTGCGTTGGTGGTGGAGGGTTGATCTCGGGCTGCGCCGTTGCAGCCAAACATTGTCTTCCCCACATTCGCGTGATCGGGATCGAACCTGCAGCTGGCGACGACGTTCAGCAATCGTTTCGCCGAGGAGAAATCGTTCACATTGACGTTCCGAAGACGATCGCCGACGGCGCGCAAACTCAGGCTCCGGGACGATTGACGTTTTCGGTTATCAAGGCGCTCGTCGATGACGTTTTGACCGTGACCGATCAGCAGCTCGTTTCGACGATGCGCTTTTTCGCCGAGCGCATGAAGATGGTGGTCGAGCCGACGGGCTGCTTGGCGGCCGCAGCCGTACTCGAGAACGCTCTCGATGTAGGCGGAAAGAAAGTCGGTGTGATTGTCAGTGGCGGCAATATCGACACTGCGCGTTACGCGGCGTTGTTGAGCAATCGCTGAAAACCGCGGCGGGTTCTCCACCCGCCTCGCGCTCGCGCCACTCCGGTTGAATTGGCCCCCACGGTGCCTCTTTCCGAACGTTTTGCGCGGTTTCGTCTCCCTACGATCTTCGTGTGCTCGGAGGTCGCATGGTTCTCATTCGCTGCATTGCGGTTTGCGCATTCGTCGCATCGACATCGTCGGCAGTTGCTGTCGAGCTTGACGGCACGATCGTCGGCGTTGCCGATGGCGACACCGTCACGCTACTCGATACGAGCAGGACGCAGCACCGAATCCGGCTCGACGGCATCGACGCGCCAGAGCGTACGCAACCGCACGGACAGCGCTCGCGCCAGTCGCTCGCAGCCTTGGCGCACGGCCGCATCGCACACGCCGATTGCCCGAAAGTCGATCGCTATGGTCGCGCTGTATGCCGGGTGATCGTCGAAGGCGTCGACGTGGGGCTCGAACAAATTCGGCGCGGCTACGCGTGGCACTACGTGAAATACGCGCGCGAGCAGCGCGCGATCGACCGAGAGCGATATGCACGCGCCGAGAGCGACGCACGTCAGACACACTCCGGCTTATGGTCGTTCAGCGACCCCGTCCCACCCTGGGACTACCGTCGCACATCACGTGGTGGCTAAAGCATCAACCGCGACGATCCCTAAGCAGCGATAAAAACTCGCTGCGCAGATTCGGATTGTTCAAAAACGATCCGCGCATCACGCTGTTGATCATCTTCGAGTCGGCATCCTTGACGCCGCGCCACTGCATGCAGAAGTGATCAGCCTCCATCACGAGCGCAAGGCCGTCAGGATTCATCGAAGCCTGCAACAAGTCCGCCAGATGGGTCACTGCTTC
>DATEOP010000190.1:0-4181 GCA_035274065.1 Burkholderiaceae bacterium | reverse complement strand
CGCCTGCAGCCCGCGTTTGAGCGTGGCGCCATCGCGATCGCCACGCGACAGCAGCGTTGCCCAGTTGAGGATCGCCGTGAGAGGCGAGCGCAGCTCGTGCGAGACAAGCGCAAGAAATTGATCCTTCGCCCTCGACGACGCGTCGGCGACTTCGCGCGCCTTGATAATTTCGTTCTCGAGTTCGTTGCGCTGGCGCATCGGAACGAGGACCCAATCAGAAACGCTGCGCTCGCCTTCGGTGCGCCGTTTGGCGTTGAGCAGGACGGGCACCTCCTGGTCGCCGCAGCCTTTTAGCGCAACATAGACTTCGTGCACTCTTCCCTGCAGGCACAGCGTTGGAAAGACGTGCGTCTGGTAGAAGATCCGGCTCGGCGTGGACAAAAGGAAATCGACGTGGCGCCCGACGAGCTCCGTTGCGTCGGCAGCGCCGAGCATCTCGGCGGCCGTCGCGTTTGCGAGCCGAATGTAACCGTCATCCGCGACGACGAGGAACCCACAAGGAGCAGCATCAAGCAGAGGATCCAGCATCGTCACGGCGCCTGCTGCAGATACTCCTTGATCAGCGCGATGGTCTCTTCGGGATGGCTCATGTGTGGGCAGTGGCCGGTCGCGGACATCTGCCGCAGCGTTGCATGTGGCAATGCGTCTCGCAGGTATAGCCCCACGGTGCTCGGCGCTATCGCGTCCTCGCTGCACTGGAGAATCAGCGAAGGCACCGTCACCTTTGCCAGGTCGGCCCGATTGTCTGATAGAAACGTGACGCGCGCGAACTGCCGCGTGACGCGCGGATCAGTCGCGCAAAAGCTCGCCTGCAGCTCCTCGGTCAGCTCGGCACGCCCCGGGTTCTTCATCACCACAGGTGCGAGAAACGCTGCCCATCCGATGTAGTTCTTCTCCATCAGGTCGAGAAGTCCCTCGATGTCTTTGCGTTCAAACCCGCCCGTGTATTCGGCGTCGTTCACATAACAAGCTGACGGACCGATGTGGATGAGCCGCTCGAAGGGTTCCGGCGCCACGATCGAAGCGAGCATGCCAATCATGGCGCTGACAGAATGCCCGACGAAAATCACTTCATGCAGATCGAACGCGCTCAGAACATCGAGGACGTCCTGTGCGTAGCCGCGCAGACTGCTGTAGCGCTGCGCGTCCCACGCCGTCCAATCGGATTTGCCGCAGCCCACGTAGTCGAACAGCACCACGCGGTAATCAGCCTCGAACGCAGGCGTGACCAGGCGCCACATCGTCTGGTCGCAACCGAAGCCATGGGCGAACACGATCGTGCGCTCGCCACGGCCGGAGAAGCGCACATTGTTGCGCGCGCGAATCCACTCGACGTCAGGGCGCGTGCTCGATTCGACCGTGACCTGCGAAGACTTTGTCATGAGCGGGTAATGATAGGGGGTCGCCTGTCTAGTCCGACGCGGTGACAGTCGAGCTGGGTGGTGAGGAACGGAAGCGAGTCACCGCCTGAGGTAACCCAAAAGGACAAAAAAGGCCGGCCACGCAACGGCTATTCGTTGTTTGGTGAGGCTTAGGTCGAGCCTACGCTGCGCGCCTTGGCCGCAAAAGAAATGGGGATCTTGTGGACCAATCTCAGCTGATTGCACTCGCAGTCGAGCAGACGCGCGACTACGCGCTGCTTGTTCTTGATCCCGCCGGAAATGTCCGTACGTGGAACACGGGCGCAGCGAAAATGACGGGCTACAGGGCGGAGGAGATCCTTGGCCGCCATTTTTCTGTTTTCTACACGCATGATTCGGTAGAGCGCGGCTGGCCGGCCCACGAGCTCAAAGTTGCAACTGCCGAGGGGTGCCTTGAAGATGAAGACTGGCGCGTGCGCAAAGATGGCTCGCGGTTCTGGGCCAACGTCGTCATCACCGCCATCCGTGACAGCAACGGGAAGCTGATCGGTTTCTCGAAGGTCACACGCGACCTGACCGAACGCAAGGAGCATGAAGAGGCACTGGCGCAGAGCGAAGAGCGCTTTCGTCTGCTTGTCGAAAGCGTTCAGGACTACGCGATTTTCATGCTTGATCCGCAAGGTCTCATATCAAGCTGGAACTGGGGCGCGCAATGCATCATCGGCTACCGCGCGTGTGAGGTGATCGGGAAGCACTTCTCCCGGTTCTTTACCGACGAAGACCTGCAAGCACACAAGCCGTGGGAGGAGCTCGCAACTGCGCGCGAGCTGGGCCGCTTCGAGGACGAAGGATGGCGCCTGCGAAATGACGGCTCCCGCTTCTGGGCTCGAGCCGTCGTGACTGCACTTTACGACTCGGCTGGCGAACTGCGAGGCTTTGCGAAGGTCACGCAGGATTTATCTGATCGGCGGCACACACAGGCGCTTGAAGCGGCCGCGCGCAATGTCAACGACTTCATCGCGGTACTCGAACACGAAATTCGCAATCCACTTGCGCCGATTCAGACGGCGATACAGATCATCGAGAGCACACCGACAACCGCGCCCGAACGCGATCGGATGTACGAGATCATTCGCCGGCAGGCATCGCAGCTTCGCCGCATTGCTGATGACATGTTTGATATCACGCACGTCGCAAGCGGCGAGATGATCGCCGAATGCAAGCTTCTGGACTTATCAAAGATCGCCAACGACACTGTGGAAGCCGTCGCGCTCGACGCCGCCCGTAGACAGCAGCGGCTGGAACTGGATCTCGCGCCTGAGCCATTGCTTGTGGAAGGCGATGCTCATCGGCTGTCACAGCTGCTGACTAACCTTATAACGAACGCTTGCATGTACACGCCGCCCGGCGGTCATATCACTGTTACGACGAGGTTGGGCGGCATCTACGCAGAAGTCGCAGTCAAGGACAACGGTTGTGGTATCGAACCCGCGGCTCTGGATCAGATCTTCGAAATGTTCGCAAAGCGAACTCCGGTCATCGAACGAGTCGGCGGAGGTTTAGGCATAGGCCTCGCGCTGTCGCGCAGGATCGCAGAGCTGCACAGAGGCGCGTTAGTAGCTGAAAGTGACGGCTTGAATAAAGGCAGCGTGTTCACTTTCCGCATGCCGCTTGCGACGCAGGTGAACGTTGCGTCGCCAAGCATCGCGCCGCTCGCGCCGCTCCCGGAGAGCCTGCGGATTTTGATTGTTGACGACAATGCTGACGCGGCAGCGACACTGGACATGCTCTTGACTTCGCTCGGATATGAGACGTGCGTGGTCAGCACCGGAATCGAAGCTCTGCAGAGCGTGCACGAGTTCAAGCCCAACGTGGTCCTGCTCGATATCGGCCTGCCCGGTATCGACGGCTATCAGGTTGCGCGAAGGCTGCGCGCGATGAAGCAGAGTCAGCCAATGCAAATTGTGGCAGTCACCGGCTACGGACAAGAAGCAGACAAGCAAAAATCGCTCGAGGTGGGAATCGACGTGCATTTGGTGAAACCCGTCGATGCTGCCGAGCTGAAGAGCGCGCTAGCCGGGGGTGCAACATTGCATTGAGAAAGCGGGAAGTTCTGCACTAACTGCTATTGGTATTGCTTATCCGCAGGCAGGCCGAGCGATTCAAGGGTGGCGACAACTCGCTCACACTCTCGCTCATAGTCAGCGTCGCCGCCACCCAACAGCATCATGACGTGCTGCCGGTTGCACTGTGGTTCGCGCGTGAGATGCTGTCGCAGTACCTCGCGGGCTTCGAGTGATGCGCCATCACCCGCAAGTGCTGCTGCGAGCAGCAAGGGCGGCAAGGGCAGGCACGCATTGGCAGCGATTGCCCGCTGTGCCGCTAATGCCGCCTGCTTGTGCCGACCAGACATCAGGTGTGCGGACGCTGCGATCGAGTGCCACCAACCCGCGCGGAAGTCATTGATGCTCAGACGTAGCGCTGTGTCGATCTCATCGAGGCACTCGTCGAATCGACCCAGCTTGTTCAGCGCGACCAGGCGACAGAAGTGGCTGGTGGGGCTAGCCGGGTCGCGCTCGCACAGACGATCACCGATAGACAATCGCAGGTCCCAGCGACGCTCGAGATCGGCCGCCGAGCCGCTGGCGAACGCAGTCAATGTGTCGTTCGGATACAGCTTCTCGAGGCGCGCTGCGAGGTCGAGCACTCGCTGCTGGGCTTTTTCCCGATCAGGCGCCCACCCCATTTGTGCTCGCCAATAGATGCTGATGCAAAGCCCCGCCAAGCTCCGGCAGTGCGATGCATCCTTGGCGACGGCCT
>DATEOP010000189.1:0-4807 GCA_035274065.1 Burkholderiaceae bacterium | reverse complement strand
GTGATCTCGATGCGTGCGAGATGCGCGATGCGGCGGACCTGCTCCAGATCGAGTGACATGCGTACGGGATGCTTTGATGGAGGTTTACGCGGGGAAAAATGGGGTTATCGAGCAGATCACAAGCGAAAAAAGTTTATCATTCGCCCCACTTCGAGCCTAGGCAACGTAGTTTCTCGCTCTGCCTCACATTCCATGTTCGGTTTCCTCCGCAGCTACTTTTCCAACGACCTTGCCATCGACCTGGGCACTGCCAACACGCTGATCTATGTGCGGAGCAAAGGCATTGTTCTGGATGAACCTTCTGTAGTCGCCATCCGCCAGGAAGGTGGCCCAAACGGCAAGCGCACGATCCAGGCGGTCGGGAAGGAAGCCAAGCAGATGCTGGGCAAGGTGCCCGGCAACATCGAGGCGATTCGTCCGATGAAGGACGGTGTAATCGCCGACTTCACCGTCACCGAGCAGATGCTGAAGCAGTTCATCAAGATGGTTCATCCATCCAGCCTGTTTGCGCCGAACCCACGCATCATCATCTGTGTGCCGTGTGGCTCGACACAGGTCGAGCGCCGCGCAATCAAAGAGTCGGCCGAAGCCGCGGGTGCCTCTCAGGTTTATCTGATCGAAGAGCCGATGGCCGCTGCAATTGGCGCTGGCTTGCCCGTGTCCGAAGCATCGGGCTCGATGGTGGTCGACGTTGGCGGTGGTACTACCGAAGTCGGTGTGATCTCGCTGGGTGGCATGGTTTACAAGGGGTCGGTTCGCGTCGGCGGTGACAAGTTCGACGAGGCGATCATCAACTACATCCGCCGCAACTACGGAATGCTGATCGGCGAACCGACCTCGGAATTGATCAAGAAGCAAATTGGCTCCGCGTTTCCTGGCTCGGAAGTGCGCGAGATGGAAGTCAAAGGCCGCAACCTGTCCGAAGGAATTCCGCGCAGCTTCACGATCTCAAGCAACGAAATTCTGGAAGCGCTGACGGATCCGCTCAACCAGATCGTGTCGAGCGTAAAAATTGCGCTCGAGCAAACGCCGCCTGAGCTCGGCGCCGACATTGCTGATCGCGGCATGATGCTGACGGGTGGCGGTGCGCTTCTTCGCGACCTCGACCGCCTTCTGATGGAGGAAACCGGACTGCCTGTGGTCGTTGCTGAAGAACCCCTGACTTGCGTCGTGCGCGGCTGTGGCATCGCGCTCGAGCGGATGGACAAGCTCGGAACGATCTTCGCGACCGGGTAACGTCGCATCCCAGCGACGCTCCCGATGCGCGCCTCGTTCGACGGCCCGCCGCCGCTATTCAATCAAGGCGTCTCGGCGCGCGCACGAGTCGCGTTTTTCTCCTTTCTCGCGATTGCGCTGATCATCATCGACTCGCGCGTTCGCATGCTCGAGACCGTTCGCATCGGCCTCGGTGTCGTGCTGCATCCGGTTCAGCAGGCGCTGCTGGTACCGAGCCGTGTCGCGGAGACGGTCACCGGTTACTTCACATCGGTGACGACGCTGACGCGCGAAAATGACGAGCTAAAACGCAAGCAATTCGAAACCGCACAAGCGTTGCAGCAGGCCCGTGAACTCTTGGTCGAAAACGAGCGCTTGCGCAAGCTGCTTGGCGCGCGCGAACGAAGTGGCAATGCAACAGTGCTGGCTGACGTGCTTTACGAGTCGCGCGATCGCTTTGCACGGAAGCTGGTTCTGAATGCCGGTAGCAATGAAGGGGTGCGGCCGGGCAGTCCGGTGATCGACGACGCCGGCGTCGTGGGCCAGATTACGCGTGTATTTAACGACACAAGCGAAGTCACGCTGCTTACCGACAAGGATCAATCGATCCCGGTGCAGATTCTGCGCAATGGGCTTCGCGGCGTTGCGTTCGGCGGCGCCGAGCCTGGAACGCTCGACTTGCGCTTTATGGCCGCCAATGCCGATGTGTCCAACGGGGACGTGGTCACCACGTCGGGCATTGACGGCGTTTATCCCTCCGGGTTGATGGTGGCCACTGTGAGCCGCGTCGAACGGGCCGCGAAGGATCAGTTCGCACGAATCGTGATGTCGCCGGTCGCGGGGATCGAAAGCAACAAGCATTTGCTGATTCTTCTGCTCGAGCCGGCCAGGCAAGCAGCGCCTGCGGCGGTCGCTCCGTTGCCGGCCCGCAAAGGGGTGCGCAAGTGACGGCGCGAGCGGCTGATAGATGAGCAACGGTTCGACTCGCTCTGCGGCGCGCCGGCCGGCCGGGGTTCGCGGATGGCTCGGCAGCAACTTTGCGTTGCGGCCGACAGATCCGGTCGAGATCCCCGGCACGCGCATGGGGTACCGGCCGCAGTATCTGTTACGTCCCGCCAATCCGTTGTTCATTTGGGCGTCGCTCATCGTAGCGCTGGTGATCAACTTATTGCCGTGGGGTCGCACGCCTCTAGTGCCCGACGTGCTCGCGATCACGATCGTGTTCTGGAACATCCACCAGCCGCGCCGTGTCGGCATCGGCGCTGCGTTCGCTTTCGGCCTGCTGATGGACGTGCACGAGGCGGCACTGTTCGGCGAGCACGCGCTCGCCTACACGTTGATCTCGTATGGCGCGATCACGCTGCACCGTCGCATTCTGTGGTTTCCGGTCGGCGCCCAGGCGTTGCACGTGCTGCCTCTGCTGTTGATCGCGCAGGTTGCTTCGCTCGCGATCCGTATGTGGGTGGGCGGGACATGGCCCGGATGGATGTACTTTGGGGAAAGCGCGGTCGGTGCCGCTCTATGGCCCCTGGTGTCATGGGTGCTGCTGGCGCCGCAGCGCCGGCCGACCGATCCTGACGAGACGCGACCGTTGTAGCCAGCGCTCCTCGTGTACGCGCTCGCTTGCCGCTCACTGACCCAGTTCCTCAGCGGCATGCGCGGACTGCTACGCATGCTGCTGAATTGCGCTGAGACCGGGCCGCAGCATTTCTGTTTGTTCTACGCAGCCTCCACTATCATCGCGCGCAATGGCCTCCAGGCGCTTGTTTCGTCGTCGTCGCTCGACCGGAGACGAACTTTCGTTCGGCACGCGATCGACTGCGATGCGCAATCCTGAGCGCGAGGTTCATTACTTCCGGATACGCATTGCCGTCGCAACGGTGTTCGTCCTTGCGGCATTTGTAACGCTCCTGACGCGGTTGGCATGGCTACAGGTCGTCAAACACGACGCCTACATGGCGCAGGCCGAGCTCAATCGGATCGCGATCTTGCCGGTAGCACCGAATCGCGGACTGATCAAGGATCGCAACGGCAAAATCATCGCGCGCAACTATTCGGCGTACACGCTCGAAATTACCCCAGAGGGCTTACCTGACCACGAGAAAACGATCGATGCGTTGGCAAAAGTGATCGAAGTGCAGGGACGCGATCGCCGGCGCTTCAAGAAACTGCTCGAAGAAAAGCACTTCGATGCAATACCGATACGAACGCGGCTAACCGATGAAGAAGTCGCCCGCTTCAGCGCACAGCGTTATCGGTTCCCAAACGTTGAACTGCGAGCGCGTCTGTTTCGCGACTATCCGCTCGGCGAGACCGCTTCGCACATGATCGGCTACATCGGCCGTATCTCGCCAGATGATATGAAGCGCCTTGAAAAGCGCGGCGAAGCAACTGCGTATCAAGGCACGCATCACATCGGCAAGGTCGGTATCGAGCAAAGTTACGAGGCCGAGCTTCACGGCATCGCAGGCCACGAGCAAGTCGAGATCACCGCAGGAGGTCGCGCGGTACGCACGCTATCGCGCAGCGCGGCGACTCCCGGAAACAATCTGGTGTTGTCGGTCGATATCGAGCTGCAGAAAATTGCCGAGCGCGCTTTCGGCGATCGCCGTGGCGCATTGATAGCGATCGAGCCGAAGACCGGTGACGTGCTGGCGTTTGTCGCGATGCCCACGTTCGATTCCAACTTGTTCGTCGACGGCATCGATCCGAAAAGCTGGGACGAGCTAAACAGCGATCCCGACAAACCGCTGCTGAACCGCGCGCTACGCGGCACCTACCCAATCGGCTCAACGTACAAACCGTTTATGGCACTGGCGGCCCTCGAGACCGGCAAGCGCCGACCCGATCAGGTCATTCAGGACAACGGCGTATTCGTCTTTGGTAATCGGCGCTTTCGGGACTCGAACAAGGTTCCGCTGGGGCCTGTCGACCTGAAGCGCTCGATCGTTAAATCGAGCGATATCTACTACTACATGCTGGCCAATGACCTCGGTGTCGACACGATTCATGATTTCATGAAGCCGTGGAGCTTCGGCCAGCTTACCGGTATCGATGTCGAAGGCGAGCAGATGGGATTGTTGCCGTCGACTGCATGGAAGGAAAGACGTTTGAAGCAGAAGTGGTATCCGGGGGAAACGATCTCACTTGGTGTTGGCCAGGGTTACAACGCATTCACTCTGCTGCAGTTGGCGCACGCGACAGCCATTCTGGCGAATGACGGGGTGGTGATGAAACCGCATCTGGTCAAGGTGATCGAAGACGCACGCACCGGCGACAAACGTTTGACGGTGCCGCAGGAGAGCTATCGAATCCCAATCAAGCCCGAGCATCTGAAGCTTGTTCGTGAGGCGATGGTTGAGGTCAATATCAGTGGCACCGGTCGGCGTGCGTTCGAAGGTGCGCCGTACAAGGTAGGCGGCAAGACGGGCACCGCGCAAGTGATCTCGATCAAGCAGAACGAGAAGTACAACGAGAGCCGCGTTGACGAACGCCATCGCGACCACTCGTTGTTCATCGCTTTCGCGCCCGCCGACGATCCGAAGATCGCGCTGGCCGTGATCGTCGAAAACGGTGGCTTTGGGGCACGTGC
>DATEOP010000188.1:0-8658 GCA_035274065.1 Burkholderiaceae bacterium | reverse complement strand
GCGAGCGATTCACCACCGATCATCATGCTGTAGCCCTCGGTAAGCCCCCAGATGCCGCCGCTGGTACCACAGTCGACATAATTCAGTTGTCGGTCAGCGAACTGACCAGAGCGGCGCTGCGTATCTTTGTAATTTGAGTTTCCGCCGTCAACGACCGTGTCGCCGACCGATAACATTGGCAGTAGCGCCTTGATAGTCGCCTCAGTCGGATCGCCCGACGGCACCATCATCCAGAGCGTGCGCGGTGTTGAAAGTCTTGTCGTCAGGGCATCGAGTGAGGCGACTGTGTCGGCACCGTGTTCCGCGACGCGCTGGCGCGCCTGCGCATTGAAGTCATATCCGACCACTCGGTGACCGCCGCGCAACAGTCGCAGCGTCATGTTCGCGCCCATGCGCCCGAGGCCGATCATGCCGAGCTCCATTGCTACTCCGAATGCTCAAGGTGAGTGGGCAGCGACACCCACGGATGCTTGCGTCGTTCGTAAACCGAGAAAGCAGGCGCGGGGAACTGCGAGTCTGCAAAGGCACCCACTGGCACAGCGACTAAATCTTCGCGCCCCTCAATCCAGTAGTGAACGATTGCCCCGCACACTGGGCAAAAGTTGAATGTGATCCTGTTGCCCGAATCTGCCACTCGCACATACTGCGTCGACTTCCCGTTGATCGACACGCATTCCTTGCGAAACCGCGCTTGCGTGCCGAACGCGCTGCCGGTACGGCGCTGGCACGCCAGACAATGACACACGGAGACTCGAATCGGATCATCGTCCACCGTCACACTGAGCTGACCGCAGCTACACGACGCCGTTCGAGCGTTCATCTTGGGTTGCGGTCACTGTAGATTGATTTCGCCGTCGAAACCGACCTTTAACTTTAGGCCGGCAATCTCGAGCGTCATTCTTGCGGGAAACGTCTCTGTTCCTGTAATCGCGCGCTCTGCCGTAGCTTTCGCCACCGCTTGCTCGATCTCTCGCTGCGAATTGACGCCGACCATCTTCAGAAACTTGCGGATGCTGATATTGAATGTCTCTTCGTTCATTGAGGTCTCCGGTTCTTATGGGGCAAGTTCTTCTACGCGCTGACTCGCCCGCGCACCGCCCACGCTCGGGCAATCAGCGGAATCGAGCCGTCGCTGGAAATCGGAAGTGTTGCGCGGATCCGATCGCGCAGCGCGTTTCGGCGCTCTTCGGTGAGCGACATTGCGTACGACGGGGCGGGTCCCTGACCACCGAGAAAGGGATTCCAGTAGTCGTCGAAGTCCTTGAATGTTGTCGGGGCATCGATCGTCAGCGTCTGCACGTCGCGCAATCCAGCCTGTTCGAACAACTCAACGAGAGCAGGGGGCTGGCAAATCGGAAAACGAGTGGCTTCGACAAGTTTGGAAGCACTTGGATCCAATTCCACAGTCGCATCCCAGAAATATCGCATCATCTCCATCTTGCCGGCGTAATCCCAAACGTAGGCAGCGACGACGCCCTCCGGCCTCACTGAGCGCCTCATCTCCTGCGCTGCCAGCGATGGCTTTGGAACGAAGTTGAGCACAAGACCCGAAACGGCAACGTCGAAGCGCGCGGATTCCACTGGAAGCGATTGAGCGTCACCCACTTCGAACGTTACCTTCGGATGGCTGACATGTGCTGCGGCAAAGTCGACGAAGCCCGCAGAAGGGTCGATTCCCTTCACGCTGCGTGGCTGCATCTGCTGCAGAATCGTCTGCGTCAGAGCGCCGGTTCCGCATCCGACGTCGAGCCAATCTAGCTGCGTCGGCAGCGCAAGCCACCGCAAAAAGTCCCTGGCAACGAGCCGGCTCCAGCGCCCGACGTAAGGTTCGTAGAGGTTTCCCGCCGCCCAGTTGTCTTTGCGCTCTTCTGCCATGGCGAAGCCTCTCTGGATGGTTAACGTTGCACGGAGATCTTGCCCAATAACAATATCGCGGCACGCATTATCGAGTGGCGGGCCTTACGTCGCCTGGCTTGCTACATATGAGCTGAATTGGATGCGTGCGGCCTTCCGCAATGTTTCGCGCAGCATTCAGCATCTTCTGCCTTGCTGTTTTGCCCATCAATAGGTGCACGCCGAGCGGAGGTAAGGCATCTCGTTCCGTTTTCTTCAACAACGCCTGGTATCCAGCGACATACTCGGTACTCGTGTCCTCAACGACGATGTCTTCGAATCCCGCCCTTTTCAGTATCGTTTGCGTTTCGGAGGGTGTCATCAAATAGGAGCCGCTTCCATCATCCGACCAAGGCACGGGATAGTGTGGGTCGCCTTTCGCACCGAGTCCATGCTCGGTGAGCGCAAAGAATGCACCAGGCTTCAGCACTCGATAGGCTTCGGCGAAAAATTGAGCCCGATCCCTTACGTTCATCGTCACATGTTGTGCATAGGCGCCATCGAAAATGGCATTCGAATACGGCAATCGTTGACCGTCGCCGTGTTCAATCTTTACTTGAACTTCCAAGCCGACCAACGCCGTCAACCTACGAGCCGCCTCGACAAAGGGCAGAGTGATATCGACGCCGCTTACGGTGCATTGAAACCGTTTGGCGATGTAACGTGCGGGGCCTCCCAGCCCGCACCCGATGTCCACGATGTGCTGACCCGCCTTGATTGGGAGCCGATCCGCGAGCTCAACTGTCGCGGCAAAGCCTCGAGAATGAAAATGGTCGAGCGGCGCCAGGTCTTCAATGGTCAGACTCTCGAGTGGCTTCGACACTTTGTTCAGTGCCGCGACCAGCAGGGCGTAGATATCGCCAGTTCCCCAATGGTCGGCGATTGCATTTGGGTTCGTCATGTCGTTCGCCGGGCGTCGTCCGCTAGCGCGATACGTACATAATCCTGAAGCCTAGCCACACTGCGGCAACACCGAGCAGCACGCTGGCAGCCGCGTACGTCGCCGCAACCCACGGCTCGCCCCGTCGCAACAGCGTCAGCGTCTCCAATCCAAAGGCTGAGAAAGTGGTGAACCCGCCCAGCAGACCAGTAAACAGGAAGAGCCGCGCGTCCGCACTGAACAGCTCGTGCTTCTCGACCAGGCCTGCCAGAACGCCCGCAACCAGACAGCCCACGATGTTGACAACGAATGTGCTGAACGGAAACTTTTGCTGTACGGTCAGGTGCAGTACCCATCCGCCCAGTTTGTATCGGGTCACCGAGCCGATGAACCCTCCAAGACCTACCCACAAAATGTTTGTCATCGTGCCTGCGGTATATGTCTGAACTTCGCGATCCCTAACCGTGGCGCTTGAAGTACTGAACTGCGCGTTCGTGCTTTTCCGCTCCCGCGCGCGTCTTGAAGGTCCCGAGATTGCGCCGCTTGCCGGTCTTCGGATCCTTCTTTCGCGAGTACAACCGGTATTCACCTGAAGGAAGTTTTCGAATCATCGTTCACTCCGAGATCGGTCCTTACGGATACTTCTTGTCAGTCAGACGAAGTGCGGTCACCACGCGAGCCAGCGCCGCAGCAGCGATCGAATCGTCGGCGTGAGGCGCGTACGGCTGTAGGCGTCCGCTGCCATTTTGATCGCGTCCGCTTGCGTCGGATACGCGTGAATGACGCGCGCCAACGTTCGCAGACCGATGCCCGCGACCATCGCCAACGTGAGCTCGTTGATCATTTCGCCTGCATGACGCGCGACGATCGTTGCGCCGAGAATGCGGTCGGTGCGTTCCTTGACATGAATCTTGACGAACCCGGTTTCCTCGCTGTCGGCAATCGCGCGATCCACATCGTGCATCGGAATGGTAAAGGTCTTGACCGGAATGTCGCGCTCGCGCGCCTGGCGGACATACAGGCCGACGTGCGCGATTTCGGGATCGGTGTACGTGCACCAGGGAATCGTCAGCGTGCTGAGTCTTTCTCGGCCGAGAAACAAGGCATTGCGCACGACGATACGCGCGGAAGCGTCCGCGGTATGGGTAAACCTGTGCTCGAGGCAAACGTCGCCGGCAGCGTAGATGCGCGAGTTGCTCGTCTGAAGGAAGTCGTTGACGCGAACTCCGTTCGCGGCTTCGCAATGGACACCCGCGGCTTCCAGATTGAGACCCTCGACGTTCGGCAGCCGGCCGGCACCGGTCAAAATGGCATCAACCGTCACCGTGCTCTTGTAGTCCTCGCTGACCAGATCGACGATCTTGCACCCGTTTTCGACGCGCACGCTGACCGGCTTGGTGTTCAACCGCACTTCGATGCCATCACGCGCAAATGCGTCCGACAAGATCTGCGCGGCATCACGTTCTTCTTTCGGCAGGAACATCGGAATTTCCTGAACGATCGTGGTCTGTGCTCCGAACCGACAAAACGCCTGTGCGAGCTCGCAGCCGAGCGGACCGCCGCCGATCACCAATAAACGGCGCGGCAGCTCGCGCAAATCGAAAACGTTTTCGTTGGTCAGGAAGCCGGCTTCGACGAGACCGGGAACCGCAGGTGTGTCTGGCCGCGCGCCTGTGGCGATCATCGCCTTTTTGAAACGGAGCCTTGCTCCGTCTACTGCGAGCGTATCGGCGCCGGTAAAGCGTCCTTCGCCGAAGAACACATCGACCCCGGCCGCGACCAGCCGCTGCACCGAATCGAAGCGACTGATGCGCGCGCGGATGGCTCGCATGCGCTGCATCAACGCCGGGAAATCGACCTGAATATCACTCGGTGTGTGCGCGCCAAAGCTTTCGGCGTTGCGCATCTCCGCGTACAGGCGCGCAGTACGAACGATTGTTTTTGAGGGTACGCAACCGATGTTTAGACAATCTCCGCCGAGCAGCTCGCGCTCGACCAGCGCCACCTTTGCGCCCAGCGCCGCTGCGCCATGTGCTGCAACGAGCCCGGCGGTGCCGGCCCCGAGGACAACGAAGTCGTAGCGGTCAGCCGGCGTCGGATTGCGCCACTCCGACGGGCGCACATTGGCGAGCCGCTCGCGCTCGTATGCGTCCAGTGACATTACAACCAACCGCCGCGGAAACCGGCGCGTCGCAGGCCGTTGACGATGTAGGAACAACTTCGCATCAGTCGCCAGATCAGCTGCGAGCGATAGTTTTCGATCATCATCGTGACAATGCCCTGGTCCAACCCGAAGTGGCCCGATGAGACCCAAGCGCGGGCATCGGCCTCAGCAAGCGTCGGATTGAAACTGCTCGCGTACTTCATTCCGGTTCGCATTTCCGGATAGTGCGCCGCCATGTTGCGCGCTGCGCGCAACGCGGTTTCGGGCGCGAACGGTAGCGAGGCCAGCACTGCCCATCCGGCCAGCGTTCCGTCGTCGGGGCCATAAGGCACGCCACGCGCGGCATACCCAAACAAGTGCCGCTGCTCGTTGGTAACGTCAGCGTCCGCATCGCTCGGGCCATCGCAAGCGGTGATGCCCCAGCAATTTTCGTCGTAACCAGTGAACCTGTGCGGATTCCGTCGTGCATATTCGCATTGCACCTCGGTCGCCCGTCGACTGTTTTCAAAGTAGTCGCTGCGCTTTTCCCGCATGAAGCGATCCTGAATGCCGCGAAAATCGATCCACGCATGCGAGAACTGATGCACGAAGAGCGGACCCGCATACAGATAGTCTTGACCGTACAGATTTTCCCATTGGTACGTCGCAGTCCACGCGTGGTAGCAGTGCTGATCGAGCGGATATGTCGGCGAGCCTAGCGCCAGCGCATACAGCACGATGGCTTCGCTGTAGCCATCCCAGCAGTAGCTCAAATATCCGCTTTCAGGCTTCCAGCCGTGGCTGATCGTCGGGCGATTGTTTTGTGCCCACTGCCAGTCGATGCGGCGATAAAGCGCGTCGGCAAGCTCGCGGAGCTCGGTTTCTTCCACCGTGTTTGCGGTGAAATACATGGCAGCTGTCAACACGCCTGCGATTAACAGCGCAGTATCGATCATCGACAGCTCAGAGCGCCAGACGCGCGCGCCGGTCTGCATATCCAGAAAGTGGTAGTAAAAGCCTTTGTAGCCGGTGGCTTCGACGCTGCTGCTTTGGTCGCTGCCGTGAAGAAAGCGGAGCGTGGCGAGGGTGCAGGCGACGGCGTCGGCACGCGGCATCCAGCCACGCTCTACTGCGATCGGATACACCGACAGCGCGAATCCGACCACCGCGATGCTGCACGGCGAATTTGCGCGCGAAGTATCGGCGACCAATCCGTTCACCGGATTCACTGCGTGCAGGAAGTAGCCAAACGCGGCATGCTGCAGATCGTCCAGCAGCGCTTCGTCGGTTGGCGTGCAGGGCGCCACGCAGTTCCGAAAATCGTCCTTGGGCATTTGACTTCGCACTGGCGAGGTACATGCGTAGCTATCGCTGCGAGCACGTTGCTTGCCTGCCATTGCACGACCAATGTACAACGAACATCGCAAAGGAGCTTCCGTGCTAGAGCCGAGCGATCTGGTATTCCTGATCGACGTCGACAACACGCTCCTCGACAACGACCGTTTTGTTGCGGATCTCGGTGCGCGCCTCGAACAATCATTCGGGGCGGGTGAGCGTGAGCGCTACTGGACAATCTACAACGCGCTGCGCGACGAACTCGGCTATGCCGATTACCTCGGCGCACTGCAGAAGTTTCGGGTGGGGTTTGATGAAAGCTCGGATCTGTTGCATATGTCGGCCTTCATGCTCGAGTATCCCTTCGCCCGTCGCCTGTATCCGCGCGCGCTTGATGTGATCAAGCACCTGCGTACGCTGGGATTGACGACGGTTCTCAGCGACGGCGATGTGGTTTTCCAGCCGCGAAAGGTCCAACGCTCCGGCATCTGGGACTCGGTAGAAGGTCGCGTGCTGATCTACGTGCACAAGGAGCGCATGTTGGACGCGATGCAGCGCCGTTTTCCAGCGTCACACTACGTGATGGTCGACGACAAGCCCCAGCTGCTCGCAGCCGCGAAGCGCGTGCTCGGCGAAAAGCTGACCAGCGTGTTCGTGCGGCAAGGTCATTACGCTGCCGAATCCACGAACCAGGAGATCGCGCCGCCGCCTGACATCGGCATTGGGCAGATTGCCCATCTGCTGGATGTTGAGCGCTCAGTGTTTATGACGGCCGCATTGACGCGGATGCCTGATCGATGAGCGTTTCGGCCTTGGCAGGCACGCAGGCGACTCCGACGACGCTGATCGATGTCGCCAAGCTGGTCGCCGCTTACTACTCAAACGTTCCTGATCCGTCTGTACGCGAGCAACGCGTCGCATTCGGCACCTCGGGGCATCGGGGTTCTTCGCTCGAAAATACTTTCAATGAATGGCACGTCTTGGCGATCGCCCAGGCAATCTGCCTGTACCGCAAGCAGCATTCAATTGATGGCCCACTGTTTCTCGGTATCGACACGCATGCGCTCTCGGTGCCCGCGTTCGAGAGCGCACTCGAGGTGTTGGCCGCTAATCGTGTCGAGGTGCTGATTGCGCAAGAGGGCGAATACACGCCGACACCGGCAATATCGCACGCGATCCTGGTCTACAACCGTGGTCGCACAACCGGTCTCGCCGACGGCATCGTGATGACGCCTTCGCACAATCCGCCTGACAGCGGTGGCTTCAAGTACAACCCGTCGAATGGCGGACCGGCCGAAACCGATGTCACCGATTGGATCGAAGTCCAAGCCAATGCGCTGCTCGAATCTGGTTTGCGGGACGTGCGGCGTGTTCCCTTCGATCAGGCTCGGAGCGCCACTACCACGCGTGAGCACGATTTTCTGACTTCGTACGTCGCCGATCTCGGCAACGTGATCGATTTCGATGTCATACGCGCCTCTGATATCCGTATCGGTGTCGATCCGCTCGGTGGCGCCGGCGTGCACTACTGGGCGCGAATAGCGGAGCGTTACAAGCTCGATCTGACGATTGTCAGCGACGAAGTCGATCCGACTTTCGGCTTCATGAGCCTGGACTGGGACGGTCGCATCCGCATGGATCCATCATCGGCCTATGCGATGCAGCGGCTGATCGCACTGAAGGATCGTTACGACGTTGCGTTCGCGTGCGACACCGACCACGATCGCCATGGCGTCGTCACCCCTGGCGCCGGATTGCTGCCGGCAAATCATTATCTTGTAGTGATGATCAACTATCTGTTTCGCAATCGCCCTCGCTGGGGCAAGTATGCGGCCGTTAGCAAGACCGTTGTCAGTACTGCGTTGATCGACCGCGTCACTGCCAGGCTGAATCGGAAACTAGTCGAAGTGCCGGTCGGCTTTAAATGGTTTGTCGATGGCCTGCTCGACGGCTCGCTGGCGTTTGCCGGCGAGGAAAGTGCGGGTGCATCGTTCAGCCGTATCGATGGATCGGTGTGGACGACCGACAAGGACGGCATCGCGCCGGCACTGCTCGCCGCGGAGATCACTGCGCGCACCGGTCGCGATCCCGGACAGCTGTATCGCGATCTCACACAACATCTGGGCGCACCGGCGACCGATCGTCGCGAAGCGCCGGCCACAAATGCACAGAAGCAGAAGCTAGCCCAGCTCTCGCCGCAGCAACTGCGCATTCATGAAATAGGCGGCGAAAAAATTGATCAAGTACTCGACCGTGCACCGGGTAACGACGCACCTATTGGCGGCATCAAGGTGATCGCCGCCAGCAGCTGGTTCGCCGCGCGGCCATCCGGCACCGAGGACATCTACAAGATCTACGCGGAAAGCTTTCGTGGCGAGGAGCATCTGCGCCAGATTCTCGAAGAGGC
>DATEOP010000187.1:0-2568 GCA_035274065.1 Burkholderiaceae bacterium | reverse complement strand
CTCCATTGCTGCGCACGTCATTCGCTTAACGGCGACCGCGGCAATTGCGATGTCAATCGCGAGCTGCGCCGCGATGAAGATCGGCTACAACAACGCCGATACGCTTGCGTTACTACAGCTCGACAGCTATCTGGGTCTCACCGCGGACCAGGAACAGTTGGTCAAGGAGCGCATGAATGCTCTGCTGGCTTGGCATCGCTCCACACAATTGCGCGACTACGCCGCATTTATCGACAAAATGCGATCAAAGGTCAGTAGCCAGGTCACCGCGGCCGACGTGATGGAATTCAATCAGCAGCTCAACGCCCGGATGATGACGGCCGGCGATAAAGCCGCGCCCGACATCGCACAGGTTGCGCTAACGCTGACGCCCGATCAAATCGACCGCGCCGCCAAAAAAGTTACGAATGACGCGACCAAGGCGCGCCGCGAGTTTGTGCGTGCCGAAAAGGACGCGGGGGCCGAGCGAGTGAAAAAGTACGGCGAGCGCGCCGAATCGTGGTTTGGCAAACTGACCGCCGAGCAAAAAGACATCATCCGCAAATCGTTAGCCAGCCGACCTACGCATGAAACGTGGTGGATCGACGAGCGCGAGCGACGGCAGCGCGAGTTCATCAGTTTGCTGCGCAAGATCCAGGCCGACCGCCCGACCGAGGAGGTTGCCGCGCGCTGGTTCCGCACCTATTTCATGCAACTCAACGTGGCGCCCGATGCTGATCGGCGCGCTCGCGCCGAGTCCTACCGGCGCGGCAGTGCCGAGCTGATCGCGCAGTTGATCAACCATGCGACACCGGAACAGCGTGCCGCACTGGACAAAAAGCTGAACGACTACGCGCAGGACTTTAGGTCGCTCGCAGCTTCGAACGGATAAAAGGAAATCAGACGGCGCGTTGCACGCGTGGTTCGGCGGCTGACAGCAGTGAGCCGCCGAACATGCCAATGCCCGCCAACAAGAACCCGCCCAATACGGCGGGAAATTGCTGTCCGAGCGCCGTATATTCGAGCAGTGCCCACGTGGCCATGCCGAAGATAATCGACCAGATGGCGCCCGTCGTCGTCGATCTACGCCAATACAACCCACATACCAGCGGCCAGAACGCACCGACCACGGGAAACTGGTAAGCCTTTGAGACCAACTCGTAGATCGGCGTGCCGATCATGATGATCGAGTAACCGAGCACGCAGGCAGTAAACATCACGACCGTGATCCGCATATAAAGCAACTCGTGCTTGTCGTTCATCTTCACGAAGTTCTTCAGCACGTTTTCGACGAACGTCGTCGAAGGTGCAAGCAAAGTGGCCGATGCTGTCGACATGATCGCTGCGAGTAGTGCGCCAAAAAATGCGACCTGTAGCCACACGGGCATGTGCTTCATCACCAAAGTCGGCAGAATCTTCTGCGAGTCTTCTTTCATTAATGAATCGGCGACCTCGGGCATCACGAGAAACGCCGAAAGCCCGATGAAAATCGGGACCAGCGCAAACAACATATAAGAAATGCCGCCAATGATCGGGCCCTTGACCGACGTGTCAGCATCCTTTGCGGACATCACGCGCTGAAACACGTCCTGCTGCGGAATCGAGCCGATCATGATCGTGATTGCCGCGCCGGTCCAAAACAGCCACTCGCGCGCTCCGCCGCTTGGAAAGAACCGGAACATCTCGCGCGTTTGCGCGAACTCAATGACGCGACCAGCACCTCCGGCCTCATTGGCCGCGAAGACCGCGATCAGCGACAGTCCGACAATAATGATAACCATCTGAAACGTGTCAGTCAGCGCGACCGACCACATGCCACCGAACAACGTGTACACGAGCACGATGACCGTACCCAGCACCATCCCCCATGCGATGCTGATTCCACCAGCCGACAGCAGGTTGAACACAAGTCCGAGCGCGGTAATCTGGGCGGCGACCCAGCCAAGATACGAAATGAGAATCACGATCGAGCTGAAGATCTCGACGCCACGGCCGTAACGCCTTCGGTAAAAATCGCCGATGGTCAGCAGGTTCATGTTGTACAGCTTGCGTGCGAAGAACATCCCAACCAGGACAAGACACAGACTTGCGCCGAACGGATCTTCTACCGTATTGCGGAATCCGCCTTCGACGAACTTCGACGGAATGCCAAGCACGGTCTCTGAACCGAACCACGTCGCAAAGGTGGTGGCAACGATTACGAACAGAGGCAGCGAGCGTCCGGCTAGCGCGTAGTCCGCCGTATTCTTCACCCGAGTGGCCGCGTATATGCCGATCCCAATCGAGGCGATCAGATACAACGCGATAAAGCCCAGCAATGTCATAGCTTCGATGCGGTCATTCGACGCGACAAACGGCGCGCATTATGAATCAAGGTCTTCGAGGAATGACCACGCTCAAATTTGCTGGACGCGATAGCCCCTGGCCTTGAGCTGCTCGACGATGCTCTTCGGTCCGACTAGGTGCAGCGATCCGACCGCAATGAAGTGCGGTCCAGGCTGACGCAGCAGCTCTTCGATCTTGCGCGCCATCGCGAGGTCGCGCTGGTAAAGAAATTTGTCGTCGAACTCGCGCTTGGCTTCCGGATCG
>DATEOP010000186.1:0-4579 GCA_035274065.1 Burkholderiaceae bacterium | reverse complement strand
GGCATGCCACAGCTGCGCAAATGCGCGCGCATCTCGTCGCCTACGGGCCGCGCATACAGAAGGTCGAGCGGAAGGAAGCGCCGTTCGTTTTCAAAGTGCGCGATGCCACGAATCTTTGGATCGGGGCAGCACGGCTGATAGAACTCGCTGCTTTCGCTGTTGACGAATACGGCACGCGGCCGCTCGGCAGTAATCGACTGCATCATCAAAACGCTGGCTCTAACGAGATGCCGTACGGCAGTCACAAATGAGACTTCGTCGCGGCGCTGCTCATTCCACAGACCCTCGAGTGCGCTCAGCCGAGCACACACATACATTTCGTTTACGGGCGTGTATAGACGCACGCTTGGGTAGCGCCGCGCAAAGGCGCGTGCATAGTCAGCCAGCGCGGTGGGCACCTCTGGACATTGAAAGTCGCCAAGCCAGTCGGGGAGCCCAAAGTGACACAAGTCCATGATTGGCTCGATGCCGAGCCGCTGCATCTCCGTCACGACCTCGTCGCAGAAAGACCAGTCAAACCGGCCGGGCCCAGTGAGCACTCGGTGTAGCGGCGGCCCGTAGCGAAGCGTTCGCAGGCCAAGACTTTTCACGAGCTCCAGGTCGGTGCGCCAATGCTGATAGTGACCGGCAGCATCGAGCAGATCCATCCGCCAGCGGCCGCCATCGAGCGTCGGATAGCTCGACTCGATGCCGGTCGCGAACATGAATCGCAAATCGCTCGGGTGAGGAGGCAAGGTGATAGCCTCGCTGGACATCTGGTGGCGAGGCTTGGCTTGCATCCTGGAGCTGAAACCGCCGACGGCGTACCCCACGGGCCGGGTGTAGAGCCAACCGAGCACCGCGCCCCAGATAAGGTGGCCGAGCGCGACGGTCAGCGGGCCACGCCATCCTGCGTCGAGGCCGAACAGACCTGAAAACGGAATCAGACCGCTCTGCACCAGCGGGTTCATCAGCTCGAGTTGCGGACGCACCACGAAGATCGCGAGCGCCATGGGTACGAACGAGAACAGCAGCCCTTGCAGCGTCGGTCGTAGCGACAACAGCGCCCAGAAAAAATAGGCATAGAAAATCGACCAGACCGCACCTACGACCAGGTGCAGCGCCATACCGGCGCTCCACCATTCAAGCGCGCTGCCATGCGGCACGGCAATTGTGCCGAGCAGGTACACGATGTCGGCGAACGGGACGCCGGCAAGAATCAGAGGTCGTGCCACCGCCTCCCATGCGATCGCGCCGGCCATTCCCGCACCGACCGCCTTGCCATACGCGACTCTGCGAATCATCTACTGCCCAATTGAAGCGCCGACCGGATTACATGCGCCGCTTGAGCTTGCCGCGCCAGCGTTGCGCCGATAGCGCCAAACACGAGCGCTGTGACGCCGGCCCGGATTAAGCCGGGCCGCATGCTTCGCGCACGAGCTCTGGCGTGTGCGGTGAATGGACCTGCGACACCGAAGTCGCGATCAGCCGGCGCATCGAGAATGTCGTACGCGGTATCTGATGTGCGTGCCGCCATCTGCGCCTCATACGCTCTGCGCGCCAGAATGTTGTCCAACAGACCAGGCGCAACCATGGTGCCGAGAATCGCTTCCAATACTGGCGCACCCACCCATAGCTCGCGAGGGGCTCTCAACGCGGCTTTCACGATGGCTTGGGCAGCTGCTTCAGGGCGGTACACCGGCCCGACGGGACGATGTCTCGTCGCCATGTGCGTTCGCGACCACTCGAACTGCGGAGTGTTGACACCGGGCAAGTGCACCATGCTCAGGCGCACATGGCTTCGCGCGTGCAACAGCTCGCAGCGCAATGCATCGGTGAACCCGCGCAATGCCGCCTTCGCCCCGCAGTACGGAGCCTGCAAAGGGATCGACCGATAAGCGAGCGCCGAGCCAACCTGCACGATCGTGCCTCGATCGCGCTCTCGCATCTGCGCGAGCGCTGCCAGCGTGCCGTGCACCGCGCCTAAGTAGGTCACGCGCGTAACGCGCTCCCATTCATCGGCGGAAACGCGCTCGGCCGGGCCGAACACCGTAAGCATCGCGTTCTTGATCCAGACGTCGATGCGCGACCACTGCGCGACAACCTGTGCCGCGGCGGCATGCACGGCATCGGCATCGGCAACGTCGAGCGCAATCGTCAATGCAGAGCCGCCTACTTCCTCGACATCGCGTCGTGCGGCGTCGAGACCGACCTGTCCACGCGCAAGCAGCGCAACCCTGTACCCACAATGCGCCAGAGCGATCGCAGTGGCCCTGCCAATTCCGGCCGATGCACCTGTGACAACCACCACCGTCGCACCCGTCGGTGCGCCCGATGGACGCCCTCGGTGCATCAGCGCACCGTTGTCTGATCAGAGATGCCGACGCGATGCCGATACACCATCTGCCAGCCCATCCAGCCGTTGAAGAGCAACAGCAGCGTGGCGATCAGGGACAGCGCTAGGCCGGTTGGAACGATCGCGCTTGAATCGCCACCCAGGCGTCGATAAAAGTTAAACAACTCGATCAGAACCAGAACGACGTTGCCGATCATGTGCTGCCAGGCAGCGGGAAGGGCGCGGATGCGAGATTCACCGATGAAGTCGATCAGTCCAACCACTGCCGCAAGTGCGGCCATCACCAAACCTGCCCCGAGCAGCCATAACCCGGCGCTAGCCCAGAACTCATTGTTGTTGCGCAGGAAAGCGAGATCCGTAGCTAGCGTGCCGACGAAGAAAGCGACCGGAAAGGGAATCAGCATCGGGTGAATCGGGTGCCCGGCGATGCTGGCGGTGCTGCGGGGATTCTGAACCGCCGAAGGGGTGCTCATAATGATGTCCTCCTGAGCGTCGGTGGCAAGCGCCGTACCGAAGCTGAGGGATGCAGTAACCTCTGCGGTTCGGTGCGCGGTTGGCGCGCAGTTGGCTCGTTCGAGTTTGCGCAACGGGTGGGCGAACACGGGCGCGCTCCGACGTCTAGAATGCAGATGACTAATTGTTTCTTATCGGCGTTGAACGAACCTCCGCGCGAGGCGCCTTTGCTGGCCAACAGACAGGATGAGGTAGCAACCATGGTGACCGTGCGCGTCAAATCCGTTCTCTCCCTTTTGCTGTTGAGCGCAGCCACCGCGCTTGGCTCGGCCGGATCGGCACAAGCCGCGACCTATACCGGCAACTGGGATCCGGTGTACGGGGGGATCTTTCCCGAGCTCGGGTGGACCGCATCCGGTCTGTTCGAGGTGCCGGAGTCCTGTCTCGCGATCGGTACCGACAACAACATCCCAATCAGCGGCCGGTGCGCAGGCTTCGACGTTCTTAGCGCGGAGGTCAGCTTCTATAACGTCGCCGATCCCGGCACGGTCCTTAACTCGTACGCCCTGGACCCGAACGTCATCGTCAACGGCATCAACCTGACCGGCGGCGATCTGTCGGGCATCGACACCGGCTTCTTCGATTTCTTTGTGTCGGAACTGCCGATCGCCGGCAACGGCCAGTATGGGTTCAGCCTGATCCTGTTTGGAGGCAACTTGGCACAACTGATCTTCGCGAATCCGGCGCAGACATCGCCCGGGTGCGCCTTCCTTCCGGTCCCGGGTGCCAGCTGCGGCATTTCTGCAAATCCGGCCATTGGCGAGTTCGCTCCCGTCTCCGAACCCGCGACGCTCGCGCTGATGCTCGCGGGTCTCGGTGCGATCGGTTTCGCCGCGCGCAGACGTCGTCTGTAGCGAGCCGGACTCGGCCAAGCGCACGCGCACTCGCGATGCGCAGACGCTAAGCGGTTACGCGCTCGCGCGTGGAGAGCGCCTGACTAATTACTTCGTCAATCTGCAATTGCTGCGCATCGTTCCACGCGGCGTTAAACGGCGCATCGGTCATCGCGCTTCGCAGCCGGTTAACAAGCGCTTGCCAGCGCAGTTCTCCTCGCGGTGACCGATGCAGGCTGAGGCGATCGCGTGATCGGGCCGCCGTAGCCGCCAACGTGACAGCGAGCTCCAGCTTACCTTCTGCCTCCGCAAGCTCCGCGCAGTCTTCAAGACATCCGAACAGCTCCTCGCGCATCTCAAAGGCTTGAAACGCGCGCAACGCTTCTGAGAAACGCGCCCGTGCCGATTCGAGATCGCCCGATTGCAGTTCGACCCGCGCGAGCCAGCGCAGCGCGTTTGCCTCGCCACGCTTGTCGCCGGCGTCGCGGCACACCGTCAAGGAGCGCTTGAAGCGGTGACCGGCCTGGTCCGTGTCCGCCACCTCCAGCGCCAGTTCGCCGAGCACCAATTCGCACTCGCCTTCGACTTCCTGATGGCGGATCTCACGCGCCAACGCAAGGCACTGTTCCAAATGACTGCGCGCCGTCGCGTCCTCGCCCCGATGGAGCAAGATCTGACCGAGATGCAACAGGCCGATCGCCTCGCCGATGCGATCGGCGAGGCGGCGGAAGATCTTCAGCGCCTCGCTCTCGCTTGCGGTCGCCTCGATCGCGTCGCCTTCCTGAAGTTGCACCATCGAGAGAGTCGACAATGTCGCCGCGATGTCAACCTCGTTGGCCAGCGTCCGTCGCAGCTCGAGGCAGGTCTCAAGCATCCTTCGCGCCTCAGCGTGGTCACT
>DATEOP010000185.1:0-2369 GCA_035274065.1 Burkholderiaceae bacterium | reverse complement strand
CCTCTTTGAACGCCACGGCCTTCGCTGCAATGACGTGCATCAGCGGACCGCCCTGCAACCCGGGGAAAACCGCGGAGTTGATCGCCTTTTCCAAGTGCGGCTTCATCAGGATCAAGCCGCCTCGTGGTCCGCGTAATGTTTTGTGCGTCGTAGACGTGATCACGTCGGCGTGCGGTATAGGGCTCGGGTACTCGCCCGCGGCAATCAGGCCTGCGTAATGCGCCATATCGACCATCAGATGCGCGCCCACCTCGCGAGCGACGTTCGCAAAGCGCTCGAAGTCGATTCGCAGCGAATATGCTGATGCTCCGGCGATAATCAACTTCGGCTTGTGCTGCTGCGCCAACGCGCGCAGCGCGTCGTAATCGATTTCCTCGCGCTCGTTCAATCCGTAGCTGATGACCTTGAACCACTTGCCGCTGATGTTCAGCGGCATGCCATGCGTCAGATGGCCGCCTTCGGCCAGGCTCATTCCCATGATGGTGTCGCCGGGCGTGAGCAGTGCGAGAAAGACAGCCTCGTTGGCTTGCGCCCCCGAGTGTGGCTGAACGTTGGCCGTGATTTGCACGCCCGGCACGGCAAACAGTTGCTTCAGGCGCTCGATCGCAAGGCTCTCGGCAACATCGACAAATTCGCAGCCGCCGTAATACCGTTTTCCGGGATAGCCCTCGGCATACTTGTTCGTCAGCTGGCTTCCTTGCGCAGCAAGGACTGCCGGGCTCGCGTAGTTCTCTGACGCGATCAGCTCGATGTGCTGTTCTTGGCGCCGGTGTTCGTTTTCAATCGCCGACAGGATGTCGGGGTCGATATGTTGCAGGGTGTGCGTACTTCGATTAAACATGACGTCCTCACGCAGGCTGCAAGTGGAATATCGATGCTTCGTCGATCACTTGCCATCGTGCCCAGGCGTACGGCGGAATCGTTCCGCGCTTCCCGGGTGTTATCACCCTGGCGCCAGTCACGCGGAATTGGATCGTTAGATCCCGGATGGCCGCGAAATTATGCCAGTGCGCGAACGGCGCTAAACCTGAACCTCGTCGCGCGAGTCGTGCAGGTGGGCCACGTCCCCCCACAGGTCGATCGAAAGTGCCAGCGGCGCCGAGTCGGACGCGGAGGCCGTGAGTCGATTGATCGCTGCATTCAGCATCTGGTGCTCACGCGGCGCGTGCCACTGCAGCACCCGAGCCGCTCTGTAAACAACATCCAGAACACCCCCGTGTGACACGAGAGCAACCGTCTGATTTTTATGGCGCGCACCGATATCTGTCACTGCGGACATCACGCGATCGATCAGCTGCCGCCCGCTTTCGCCGCCATCCGGTCGCCATCCTGGATCGCGTTCCCGCCACTTGATGAACTCGGCCGGATAGCGCGCCGCAATTTCGTCCAGCGTCAGTCCTTCGAAAACCCCGAACGATCGCTCGCGAAGCCTTGGCTCAGCGATGATCTGTAAGCCGAGCCGTGCAGCTAGCGGCGCTGCCGTCAGCCACGCACGCGACTGGCCACTCGAATACACCGCTTCGATCGACTCACTGGCAAGGCATTCGGCCAGACGTGCCGCCTGCAGAATGCCGAGCGGCGATAGCGGAATATCCAATTGGCCCTGGATTCGGTGTTCGGCGTTCCACGCTGTCTCGCCATGCCGGATCAGCAGCAGCTTTGTCTTCATGCCGGACTACGCCAGTCGCGAGTTGAGCGTGTAAGTACCGGTCAGCTGCGCCTTCGCAAGAACGTGGCCTTCGATTGCCTTTAACACATCCGGTCCGGTGAACTTGCCTTCGAGCGGTACGCGCGAAATGTCGAGTGCATACAGCGTGAACAGGTATCGATGCACGATAGAGTCGTTCCAGGGCGGGCATGGACCGTCATAGCCGAAATAATCGCCACTCATGTCGTGATCGCTGGCAAACCAGTCGGTGTATCCGTTCAAGCCGTGCCGTGTGTTGTTTGGCGCGACCGGACCGTTCTTGCCGCGCGGCTTCACTTCCTTCGAATAACTTCCGGCTTCGATCAACCGCTGCGTCGGCGGAATGTCGACCAACACCCAGTGGAAGAAATCGACACGCGGTAGCGAGGCCGGAATCTCACGGTCCTCCTTGAAGAGATCGTCGGGCTTGCTGGGGACGTCGATGTCATGGCAAATCAGTGCAAACGACTTTGTCCCTGCGGGAACGTCGTCCCAGGCCAGGTGCGGATTTCGGTTGTCCGACAGGGTTGCATGCTTGGCCGGATCGGTCTTGCAAAACGCGAACTCAGCCGGAATTGGCTTACCGTCTTCAAGTGAATCGCTGGAGAGTTTCATCGGTTTTCCTAACGAGCTTCTGAAGCTTATATTGGTGGTCATCATAGGCGACAGCAACGTTGCAAGG
>DATEOP010000184.1:0-3239 GCA_035274065.1 Burkholderiaceae bacterium | reverse complement strand
TCTGCTCACTGCAGGCGGCGAGCATTACGCGAAGCTGGTGCTGCTGGCGACCGATCGCGCCGCTTACGGCAACCTGTCTGAATTCATCACGCTCGCGCGCACCCGCGCCGACAAAGGCAGTTATCGCGCATACGCATCGGATCTGGAAGGCAAGGCCGCGGGACATCCGCATCTGCAGAATCTGCCGGGCTGCCTGGCGCTGCTGATTCCATCTGCAGATGCTTCGTTCGAACAGTTGTTCGGCCAGGCGATGTGGCTGAAGACGTGGTTTCCAGAGCGCGCGTGGATCGCGGTAGAAAATCTGCTGCGCGCGACCGACGGCCCGCAGATCGAACGCATCGAGCGCGTCGGCAGTATCACCGGCGTGCCGCTGGTCGCCGCTGGCGACGTGCATATGCATCTGCGCTCACGCAAGCCGGTGCTCGACGTCGCCGCGGCGATCCGGCTTGGAAAACCTGTCGCCGAATGTGGCTTCGCGCTGGCATCGAATGCCGAGCAGTATCTGCGGCCGCGCGTGCGGCTGGCGCAGCTCTACGCGCCCGAGTGGCTCGATGAAACGCTGAAGATCGCCGCGCGCTGCCAGTTTTCGCTGAACGAGCTGCGCTACGAATATCCGGAAGAGATCGTGCCGCCCGGCGAGACGGCGACCAGCCATCTGCGCGCGCTGACCGAAGCCGGTGCGCGCGAGCGGTTTCCGGAAGGCGTGCCGCTTGCGGTGCGGGAGCAGATCGAAAAAGAGCTCGCGCTCGTTGCCGAGCTCAGATACGAAGCATTTTTCCTGACGATCGAAGACATCGTTCGCTTTGCGCGCGCGCAGGGCATTCTGTGTCAGGGCCGCGGCTCGGCGGCCAACTCGGTGGTGTGCTATTGCCTGCGCATCACAGAGGTCGATCCGCGCCGCTGCAGTGTGCTGTTCGAGCGCTTCATCAGCCGCGAGCGCAACGAACCGCCGGATATCGATGTCGATTTCGAGCACCAGCGGCGCGAACAAGTCATTCAATACATTTACAACAAGTACGGACGCGACCGTGCCGCACTCGCGGCCACCGTTATTTGCTATCGCTCACGCAGCGTGTTGCGCGATGTCGGCAAGGCGCTCGGATTCGATCCGCAGCGCATCGATCAGGTCGCAAAAAACCACCAGTGGTGGGATAGCGGCCAGCGCCATGCAAAGGGAATGCTCGAAGCAGGCTTCGATCCCGACAGTCTGGCGATCCAACAGTGGCTCGCAATCGCCAACGAGCTGCGCGGCTTTCCGCGCCATCTGTCGCAGCATGTTGGCGGCTTCGTGATCGCGCGCACCAGGCTGTCGCGTTTGGTGCCGATTGAAAACGCCGCGATGGAAGAGCGCTGCGTCATCCAATGGGACAAGGACGATCTCGAAGCGCTCGGCCTGCTGAAAGTCGATGTGCTGGCGCTCGGCATGCTGTCGGCAACGCGCCGCGCGCTTGAATTCATCGCGAGCAAACTCGGCCGACCGTTCGAGATGGGCGATATCGAGGATGACGACACGCCCACCTACGACATGATCTGCGCTGCCGACACGATCGGCACGTTCCAGATCGAATCGCGCGCGCAGATGACGATGCTGCCGCGGCTCAAGCCGCGTTGTTATTACGACCTGGTGGTCGAAGTTGCCATCGTGCGGCCAGGACCGATTCAGGGCGGCATGGTGCATCCATATCTGCGCCGGCGCGATAAGAAGGAGCCAGTTGATTATCCGAACGCTGAAATCAAATTGGTGCTCGAGCGAACGCTCGGCGTTCCGATCTTTCAGGAACAGGTGATGCAGCTTGCGATCGTTGCTGCCGATTACACGCCGGGCGAAGCCGATCAGCTGCGCCGCTCGATGGCGGCGTGGAAACGCAAAGGAGGGCTCGGGCCGCACAAAGTACGACTGATCTCGCGCATGACCGCCAAGGGCTACACGCTCGAATACGCCGAGCGCATCTTCAAGCAGATCGAAGGGTTCGGCGAATACGGATTTCCGGAAAGTCACGCCGCGAGCTTCGCGTTGCTGGCGTATGTGTCGTGCTGGATCAAGCGTCATCATCCCGATGCATTCCTGGCCGGGTTGCTGAACAGCCAGCCGATGGGTTTTTACGCGCCTGCGCAGCTGGTGCAGGACGCACGCCGGCATGGCGTCGAAGTGCGTGCGGTCGACGTGACGATCAGCCAGGCCGAGTCGACGCTCGAGCCCCCTGTCAATGGTGCAGAAACGAATGGAGTAGAAACCAAGGCGGTGCGACTGGGATTGAATCGCATCAGCGGGTTCAGAGAAGATTCGATCAAGCGCATTGTCGAGGCGCGCAGCGAGCGCGCATTCGACAACGTCGAAGATCTTGCGATGCGCGCGCAACTGAATTCATTCGATCTCGAAGCGCTCGCCGCCAGCGGAGCACTGGCGACGCTCGCCGGGCATCGTCATCAGGCCGGCTGGGAAGCGCTCGGCGTTGAGACGCGGCGTACGCAGATGCTGAAGCCGGCACGCTTTCCGGAGCCGCGCATCGATCTGGCGCCGCCGACCGAAGGCGCCGACATCGTCGCCGACTATGAGCGGCTGGGTCTGACGCTGGGTCGCCATCCGCTCGCTTTGCTGCGACCGCGCTTGGCGAAAATGAAAATGAGAACTTCGATCGAGCTGCAGACTACGCCGAGCGGGCGAATCGCGCGCGCATGCGGCATCGTCACGCACCGGCAACGGCCACAGACCGCCAAAGGCTCGGTGTTCGTGACGATCGAAGATGAGACCGGGCCAGTCAACATCATTTTCTGGAACGATATTTTCGAGCGCGAGCGCAAGGTGGTCGTCGGCTCGACGTTGCTGGGTGTACAGGGTGTATGGCAATCCGAAGCCGGCGTCATGCATTTGCTGGCAAAGCGCGCCACCGACTATTCAAGCCTGCTGGGGCGGCTGGCAACTTCGTCGCGCGACTTTCACTAGTTCTATTTATTCTTGCCCATGAGCGGGCCCCTACAATCGCCGCTCGATCGAGTCCGGAGATTTTCTTGCGCATTGCCGGCTTTTTAGCTTTGCTGGTCGCTGTCGCGCTGCTGGCCTTCGGTCTTTGGTATCGACAGGCCAGCCTGCCGATACATGAAGGAACGTACCTCGTCTCCGGATTGCAGCAAGCGGTGCGAATCGATCGTGATGAGGATCACGGCATTCCGAACATCGTCGCAGCGAACGAACGGGATGCGACGTTTGCTCTTGGCTACGTGCATGCGCAGGACCGCTT
>DATEOP010000183.1:0-8199 GCA_035274065.1 Burkholderiaceae bacterium | reverse complement strand
GTCGGTGCGGGCAACTTCCACCAGTCAGGCAACACGCCCGCGGCTGCGATCGAGGTTACCGCGCGCGCCAGCACTTCGCCGGCGTCGCGTATATCGCTCGGGATCAATGGTGGGATGACTTCGAGCAGAAGCTCGCGACTGGAGTCGTCGCACGCGCTCCGCAGATCCAGCAGCGCGTCAATCTGTTCGCGCTTCAGTGCAACCGGATCGTCGGGATCAAAGGACACCAGGCATTTGGCGATGTGACGTGCTGGCCACTCGCGCAGCATCGCTTGCACATTGCGTCCACGCTCGAATCGCAGCGGACGCGAGCCGGGATCTTCTACCGGCCGCGCGATCCACCAGCCCGCCTCGTCGAGCTCCGGCAGCAGATCGGCACCGTAGCGGTCATCCAGAATCAACCCGTGCGCGGCGCCAAGTCCATCGGCGCGAAAACTCGCCCGCTGTGCCGCGCGAGCGATCAGGTTCTTGAACTCGGTGATGCGTGCCAACGGAGTGTTCAGCTCCGCTGCGAGCTGCTCGAGCTGCGCCCGGTGGTCGAACGCCAACGCTGCGATCCACGGTGGTGCCGGCCGCCGTGTGGTCGCTCGATGCAGACGGTTCAGCGCGGCGTCTTCACGTAGGCGCGGTGTCGACGAGCCGTGCTGCAAAAAGTGTTCGAGTTCGACCAGCGTCGGTATCGCGGGCGCACACCCGTGGCGTGACACAACCAGCGCGCCACACGCGTTGGCGCGCCGGCCGCATTCAGCCAGCGAGGCGTCGCGTAACCAGCCGCTCAAAAATCCCGCCATGAACGCGTCACCTGCGCCGAGCACATTGAAAACCTCGATCGGAAAACCAGGTACGTCGATCGCCGGCGCACCGCGCAACCCGGGATAGATCGTGCAGCCGAGTGCGCCGCGCTTCAGCACCAGAGTGCATGTCGACTTCTGGCGCAGCGCTATAACGGCGGCGAGCGGATCGCTCATGTTCGCAGCGATGCAGAACTCTTCTTCAGTGCCCACGATCAGATCGCACGTTGCAATGATTGCCTGCAGGCTGGCGCTGACGCTCGGTGCCTGTACGTAGCGTGTTTCACCGTCTCCCAACGGTGCAAGACCCCAAAGCACGGGCCGAAAATCGATATCCAGAATGACGCGGCCGCCTGCGGCCCGCGCGGCATCAATCGCTGCTCGGCACGCGGCATGGGTCCCCGGCTGCGACAGATGGGTGCCCGAAATCAGCACCGACGATGAGCTTGCGATGAACTTCGGATCGACGTCGGTTGCATCTAGCGCCATATCAGCGCAGTGATCGCGGTAAAACAGAAGCGGGAATGCGGAGCGGCTTCGAATACTAAGGAACACGAGCGCGGTGAGTCGCTGCGGATCGAGCCGTACGTGGCTGATATCGACGCCCTCGCGCGCCAATGAGTCGAGCACGAAGCGACCATTCTGCTCATCACCGACCCTCGTCAGCATCGCTGCTCGCAAGCCGAGACGCGCGCAACCGACGGCAGTATTCGCCGGCGATCCGCCCAGATAGCGCGCGAATGTCGTCACATCTTCGAGCCGCGCGCCGATTTGCTCTCCATAGAGGTCGACAGCGGCACGACCGATACAGATGACGTCGAGCGCGCCAGGCGTGGCGCCGTCTTTCATCTACGCGCTCTCTTTTTGGCGTCGCTTCGACGAGCAGGGTGCGAATTCGTACGCCGCTGCGCACGCTCAGCCATCAGTCGATGACCCACCGCGACGACCAGCGATTGCGCCAGCACGATCGGCTCGACGAGCGAACGGAACGCAGCGCCGCCATCGTCTCCGATCGCGAATGCAAGAGTCGCCACACGCATCAAAGGGGACAGCTTGCTGTCGGTGACTGCAATGACCGCGGCGCCGCGCTTGCGGCAACTGTCGGCGATCTCAATGATCTCGTCCGTGTAATTGCGAAAGCTAATGGCGATCACAACCTCGTCAGCTTCGATGCGCGCAGCGAACTCGCGGTTCATGCCACCGACGTTGTCGAGAAGCTGTGTGCGGACCTCGAGCTGATTCAGCGCGTATGCGAGGTATGCGGCTACCGGGAAAGAACGGCGCGCCGCCAGCAGATTGATCTGGGATGCGGTCGCCATCAATTCCACCGCCTGCGTCAACAGCCGGTCATCGAGCGCATGTTGAAAACTCTGAAGCCCTGCAATAGCCTGTTGAACCTGCACGCGAAACACCGCTCCCGGTGACGTCGCTTTTGGAGCGCGCGATTGCAGCCGCTCGATGCGCTCCCGATACGTCAGCGTGCGGGCGCGGAGCTGTGTGCGAAATAGCTGTCGCAACTCCGCAAATCCATCGCAATCGACGGCGGCGGCGAATCGCACCAGAGCCGAAGGCTGTACGCCGATCTGCTCGGCCAGTTGCGCCGCGGTGCCAAGCGCGAAGTCTTCCGGTGCATCCAGCGCGAACCGCGCAATGCGTTGCAGCTGTCCGGGCATCCGCGGAAAACGCTCGGTGATGCGCCTTGCCAGGTCGTCGTAGCTGCCCGGACGGCTTGGCGGGCGAGGCCGTGCGCTGTTTACCGCGAGAGACTGCATGTGTGCGACGTCGTCAAAAACATTGCCTCCGGCAAGATTAGAACGTAGATTACGTTTTGTCCATAAACAGAATAAATATTCTACGACTTCGCCTGAAGACTGCGGAGAACAGGTGGCAAGTGTCTTGAGCACGTCAGCACAGCTCGCACCGTCGTTTAGGGCAGCGCCTGGACCGGGCTTCGCGCTTGGATACGGCGTCGTTCTCGGTCTGTTCGCAACCAGCCCGCTGTGGCTCGGCGCGGTTGGTCTGTACCAGTACCTCGCACTCGAGGTGCTGATCTGGAGCCTTTATGCGCTCGGCTACAACCTCCTATTGGGTTATGGCGGTCTACCTTCGTTCGGTCACGGCGCTTTCTTCGGCGTCGGAGCGTACGCAGCCGGGCTGGCGTTAAAGCAACCCGATGTCGGACTGCTGACCGGAATGGCAGCCGCGATCGGTGTCGCTGCCGTTTTTGGTGCGTTCGTAGCGGCGTTCATTTCGCATCGGCGCGGCATCTACTACGCACTGATGACGATCGCGTTCGGTCAGTTGGCGTGGTTCGTTTCGATCAAGTGGCACAGCGTGACCGGCGGTGAAGACGGGTTGCTTAACGTGCCGCGCCCTCCGCTAGATCTTGGCTTTGTCCAAATATCACTGACCTCGCATGCGGCGCTGTTCTATTTCGCGCTGGCAGTGTTCGCGATCATTGCGTGGATGCTGTGGTATCTGATCGACACGCCCTTTGGACGGGTGCTCGGTGCAGTCAAGCAGAACGAGATGCGCGCAGCGTACTGCGGGCACAACGTCTGGCTCGTCAAGTTCACGGTGTTCGTGATGTCGTGCGCGCTCGCCGGGCTGGCCGGCGGGCTCTTCGCGCTGGCGCAGCAGTCCGCGTATCCGAACGTAATGAGTCTGAATAACTCGGGCTATGTCGTGATGATGGTGCTGATCGGCGGCGGACTGGTGAGCTTCTGGGGCCCGGTGATCGGCGCTGTCTTCTTCATCGTTGCACGCGATCTGCTCGGCGCATACACCGAGACTTGGCTGCTTTGGTACGGACTGCTATTCATGGCAGTCGTGCTGTTCAAGCCCGAAGGCATTGCCGGAATGATTCAACAACTGCGCAATCGGTTTCGTACGCGCACCACCGATGCCGCTGCTTGAGGCACATCGCTTACACAAGCGCTTCGGGCAGCAGATCGTGCTCGACGACGTTTCGTTTGCAGTCGAAACGGGCGAACTGGTTGGAATCATCGGGCCCAACGGTGCCGGCAAGACGACGTTTTTCAACGTACTTACCGGACGCTATCGACCCGAGCGGGGCAACGTCGTTTTCGATGGTCGCGATATCACCGGGGCATCCCCGGCCAGCATCGCGCGCGCCGGTATTTCGCGCTCATTCCAGGTGATGAACCTGTTCGACAGTTGTAGCGCGCTGGATAACGTGATCGTCGCGATGCGTCCCTTGGTGAAGCGCGCGTTTCGAATGATGGGGCAGGTCCGTCGCGACTCGAGCCTGCAGGCGCGTGCCGCTCAATTACTCGCCGAAGTGGGACTCGCTGGAAAGGAACACGTGAGCGCCAAGGGTCTTGCCTACGGTGATCGCCGATGCCTTGAGATCGCCGTTGCACTTGCGCCCGAACCTCGGCTGTTGTTTCTCGATGAGCCTACGGCGGGGATGGGCGCACAGGGCGCGCGTCGACTGACAGCGTTGATCGAACAACTGCGACAGCGGACAACAATCGTCGTGATCGAGCACGACATGCCGTTTTTGTTTCGCATCGCCGATCGTATCTCGGTCATTCAATGGGGGCAGGTGATTGCGCAGGGCACGCCGGCCGAGCTGCGGGCTGATCCGTGGGTCGCACGCAGCAACCTCGGAGCCGTCGGAGCGACGTGACGATGCTGCAATTGCAAGGGGTGCGAACGTTCTACGGTGAAACGCAGGCCCTGTTCGATGTATCGCTGCGGGTCGGCGCCGGCGAAGTGGTGGCGCTGCTCGGAGCTACCGGCGCCGGCAAGACCACGACGCTGCGCTCGATCCTCGGCCTGACGCCGGCTCGGCATGGAACTATCCGCTTCGACGGGCGCGACATCACGCACCGAGCCACGCACAACATCGCGCGCGACGGCGTCGCCTGGGTGCCCGAAGAGCGTCGCGTGGTGCCAAGCCTGACCGTGCGGCGCAATCTGTCGATTGCGGAGAAGCGCACGCGATTCAAGCGCTGGACGCTCGCCGATTGCTGCGAGATATTTACCGCGCTCAATTACCTGCTCGAGCGCGACAGCGAGAATCTGTCGGGCGGAGAGATGCAGATGGTGGCGATCTCGCGCGCGCTGCTCGGCAATCCCGGCCTGGTGCTGATGGACGAGCCGAGCCAGGGGCTGGCGCCGAAAGTCGTCCAGGACGTTATGCGCACGGTGACCCGGCTCAAGCGCGAAGGCGTCAGCGTGCTGCTGGTCGAGCAGAACGTCGGTGCAGCGCTCGAAGTCGCCGACCGCGTCGTCGTGCTCGACCACGGCGTTGTGGCGCATGACGGCGCCGCAGCCGATCTGCGCACCAACGTGGCCGAGCGCGTGCGCCTGCTAGGGGCGTAACGATGGCAGACCTGCTGCACTTGTATGCCTTGCGCAAGGAGTATCGAAAAAGCCGCTGGGCAGGCGCACCGAGCTTCGTACTGCAGGCCAATCTCGTCTTCGACCGACCGGCCATCATCGGCGTGCTCGGACCGAACGGCTCGGGCAAGACGACGTTGTTCGAGCTGATTACTGGATCGAATCAGCCGACCTCCGGTTCGGTGCACGTCGGCGGCCAGGACATTCATCGCGTCAAACGCAACCAGCGCGGACAGCTCGCGCGTCACTATCATCAGTCGTACCAGATCAGGCGCTTTCGCTCGTGGAAGCCGGATGCGTTGCTGCAGGCGGCCCAACGCGACGAGCCGCTTGTGCATTTGTTCGATGAGCCGCAGTTGAACACGCAGGACGGTTACATCGGATTCATGCTGCGGTTCTTCGAACAGCTTCGGCGGCGCGACCGGCTGCTGTTTGTCTGCCTGCACCCCAACGAGCCCTGGCAGATCGATCTTATGCGCGAGATTGGCGAGTCCTTCGTGTTCGTCGAACAGGGCCACGTGACTCGCTATGCGACGTTTGACGATCTGATAGCGATTCCATCTGCGCGCGACTACCTTGGTCATCTGGTCGGCGCAAAATAGCGGCCTGCGGTTAGCAAACACGGAGCAATTATGGGAAAGAGCGAAAAGGCGCTGGCTGATATCACGCATTGGATCGGTGGCGAACGCGTTGCAGGTTCATCAGCGCGCACTGGCAAAGTGTTCAATCCGGCCACTGGTGAGGTCACCGGGTCGGTTAGGTTCGCCGACTCTGGTGCCGTAGATGCCGCAGTCCAGGCTGCGCTGCGTGCGCTGCCCGCGTGGAGCGAAACGTCTCCGCCGAATCGAGCACGCGTGATGTTTCGTTTCAAGGAGCTTATGGAGCGCAACCTTGAAGGGCTGGCGTCCGCCATCACGCAGGAGCATGGCAAAGTGCTCAGCGATGCGAAGGGAGAAGTTCAGCGCGGCATAGAGGTCGTCGAGTTCGCGTGCGGCGCGCCGCAACTGTTGAAAACGCAGTTTTCGGACAACATCGGCGGAAGCATCGATAACTACTCGTTGCGGCAGCCACTCGGCGTTGTTGCCGGCATCACGCCGTTCAATTTCCCGGCGATGGTGCCGATGTGGATGTTTCCTCTGGCACTCGTGTGCGGTAACACGTTCATCCTGAAACCGTCCGAGCGCGACCCGTCAGTGTCGCTGATGCTGGCCGATCTGCTGAAACAAGCGGGCTTGCCCGACGGTGCATTCAACGTCGTGCAGGGCGACAAGGAAGCGGTCGATGCGATTCTTGCGCACAAGGACATTGCAGGTGTCAGCTTCGTAGGTTCGACGCCGATCGCCGAGTACATCCATCGCGAAGGCACGCAAAAAGGCAAGCGTGTGCAGGCGCTCGGCGGCGCCAAGAACCACATGATCGTGATGCCCGACGCCGATCTCGATCAGGCTGCCGATGCATTGGTTGGAGCAGCGTACGGATCGGCGGGTGAGCGATGCATGGCGGTGTCTGTCTGCGTTGCAGTGGGCGATGTTGCCGACGCGCTGATCGACCGGCTGAAAACGCGCATCGCTGCGTTGCGAATCAAGAGTGGCATGGAAGCAGATGCCGACATTGGCCCGCTGGTGACCGGCGCGCATCGCGACAAGGTGCTCGGCTACATCGGTCACGGCGTCGCGGACGGGGCACGTATCGTGTGCGATGGCCGAACCCATGAAGCGACGACGCAGGCGGGCTTTTTTCTCGGCGCAACGCTGTTCGACAACGTGCAGCCGTCGATGCGCATTTATCAGGATGAGATCTTTGGACCCGTGCTGTGCGTGACGCGCGTACCGAATCTTGCAGCCGCGCTCGAGATGGTCAATTCGCACGAATACGGCAATGGCGTGGCTTGCTACACGTCTGACGGCGGCACCGCGCGCGAGTTTGCGCGCAGCGTTCATGCCGGCATGGTTGGCATCAACGTGCCGATTCCAGTCCCGATGGCGTTTCACTCGTTTGGTGGCTGGAAGCGATCTCTATTTGGCGACTATCACGCTTACGGCGAAGAGGGCGTACGCTTCTACACCCGATACAAATCGGTTATGCAGCGCTGGCCCGACGCTGCAGCCAGTAAGGGGCCAGAGTTTGCAATGCCGGTGAATAAGTAGATAAGTAGACACCGTCGTGCGGGAAGCGTTGCTGTCATAGCAGTTTCAAGGAGAAACAAATGGGACTCAAAGTCAGTGTTGGTTTGTTAGTAGCAGGAGCGTTGGCGTGCAGTGCTCCGGTGTTTGCGGCTGATACGGCCGCTCAGAAAGCCGAACTGCGCAAGGTGTGTGACGAGGCGTTGGCGACGCTTTACAAGGCAAAGCCGGAAACGAAGGCGCAGGTAAGCAAGGCACCGGGTTACGGGTGCTTCTCAAGCTTCGGCGTGTCTTTCATTCTGGGCGGTGCAGGTGGGCGCGGGCTGGTGCACGACAACGCCAGCAAGAAAGACGTTTACATGAATATGGGGCAGGCCACAGCCGGACTCGATATCGGCATCAAGGACTATCGCGAGGTGTTGGTTTTCAATGACCGCGCTGCGTTAAAGCAATTTGTTGACTCCGGCTGGGAGTTTGGCGGAACTGCCGATGCCTCGGCCGCAGTTCAAGGCAAGGGCGGAACTGCTGCAAAAGGTGAAGTCGGCAATCAGCCCATCACCGTCTATCCGATGACACGCACCGGTCTGTCCGCCGGCGTGGCCGCGGGCGGTCGCAAGTACTGGAAAGACAAAGACTTGAACTGATTTACCCCGCGGAGTTCAGACGCGCTCTGCTTGGTGAGCGCGTCTGCCCTCGCGGAAGACTCCTAGCGGAAGGCAAACCCGAGATAAAGCGCTGGCCCATCGAAGCGGTAGGTGAACTCACCGCGCGCAGTGTTCTTCTCGGACGTCAGGTCGTAGCGGTAGTAGCTGTAGCCAAGTCCCGCGTATGCCTGGCGCAGGAATGTCCATTCGATACCGGCGCTCAGGTTGACCAGGCTGCCGTCGTAGTCGCCGACCTTTAGCTTCAGTAATTGA
>DATEOP010000182.1:0-8903 GCA_035274065.1 Burkholderiaceae bacterium | reverse complement strand
AAAGAAAGGGGCGACCGTCGTTTACGAATCGACGGTATATCCAGGTGCCACCGAAGAGATCTGCATTCCCATCCTCGAACGCGAGTCCGCAACGCAGTGGAAGCGCGATTTTTTCGTCGGCTATTCGCCAGAGCGCATCAATCCGGGCGACCGAGAGCACACACTCACTCGGATAGTCAAAGTGGTTGCAGGTGATACGCCTGAAACGCTAGACCGTATTGCTCGGGTATACGAACAGGTGGTCGCCGCCGGGGTCTACCGTGCCTCAAGCATCATGGTTGCCGAGGCAGCCAAGGTCATCGAAAACACACAGCGCGATTTAAACATCGCGCTGATGAACGAGCTCTCGCTGATCTTCCACCGGATTGGTATCGACACAATGGAAGTCTTGCAGGCGGCAGGCACGAAATGGAACTTTCTCCCTTTTCGACCCGGCCTTGTCGGAGGCCACTGCATCGGCGTTGATCCGTATTACCTGACGCACAAGGCTGACAAGCTGGGCTACCACCCACAGGTGATACTGGCGGGACGGCGCATCAACGACGGCATGGGCAAGTTCATCGCCGAGCAAACCGTCAAGAGCCTGATCCAGTCCGGTGTTTCCGTGAAGGGCGCGAATGTCGTCGTCCTGGGGCTGACGTTCAAGGAGAACTGTCCGGACTTGCGTAACTCGAAAGTGATCGACGTTATTCGAGAACTTCAATCGTATGGGGTCGTGGTCACGGTACATGACCCGGTCGCCGATGCTCGGGAGGCGTTGAGTCACTATGGCCTGACGCTGACAGCGTGGGACGATCTTCCACGGGCGCACGCTTTGGTAGCTGCTGTGGCGCACCAGTCTTTCGGACAGCGGTCCGTAGACGAAGTATTGCAAAAGCTGATGCCAGGGGCGCTTTATGTCGATGTGAAGTCGCAGGCGGATGCTGCCGAGCTAAGAGCGCGCGGCCTCTCGGTATGGCGGCTCTGACAAATGAACTAATCCCGGCATTCACCCAAATCCGTGATAGCCACAGGTCGGAAACCGACGGCTGGCGGTTGGAGCATCGTAAGCATCGTATTACCCTTTCTCGCTCGCCACAGGCGGAGCCTGTTGTCAAGCTTAAAAAGGCGGAATTTTCCGACCGATAGTTTGGCAGCGATAGCCGAACAATTGGTTGACACTGAATCCTGTCAACCGATCGACGCTGGCAGGAGTTGGGATTGCTCGGTCATATTGCGGCAAGTTTGCGCAGTTAACGTACTCGGAGTCGTCGGTTACAGACGGACGGGGAAACGGGGCGAAGTCTGGTGGTTAATAACAAGAGGAATCGCAGTGCTGAGCTTATCGCGTCGCCGATTTTCGGCCGGTGCCCTGACCGAAATGGCGGTGTTTGCCGCCTGTTGCACAGCCACGATGCTGCTGGCTGTGAACCTGCATTTGGGGCCGTATGGGGTAGGGACAAAGTCGTCCATTATTCCCGCGCTTCAGTTCGCGTTGATCATGACCGTACTGGGCGTCGTATTCAGCCTGTTCCGTGTTGGTGAGCCGAAGTCACTGACCGTCGTCTTCCTCCGTACTGGTGCTGTACTCGCGGTCGGATTCCCGATTGCCTATTCACTGTTTGGTTATGACGTTGAGGGCGCAGTGGCGCGTCAAGTGCTCGGCTCCGCGTGCCTATATGCGCTGGCCGGCGTTGTTTTTATACGCACCGCTGTCTCGGCATTGCAGGGCACCGGCGTCGGCTTGCAACGAGTTCTGATTGTTGGCACCGGCACTGAGGCGTTGGCAGTCGAGAGGGTCATCGATCAAGGTCCGCGGCGATCGGTCGTCGTCGGGTTCTACCCAGCGGGCGCCGACAATGGCGTCGTTCTGCATGACGTGACAGGCGGTCCGGCGTGCTTCCCCCGTTCGGCCAGTTTGCCGGCGATCGTCGAGCGCTTCAAGGTCGATGAGGTGATTATTGCCGTGCGCGACCAGCGCGGTGGCGTGCTGCCGATGCGTGATCTGCTCGAGTGCCGCGTGCGCGGTGTGCTTGTACGCGATCTATCCGCATTTTATGAGCGCATCCGTGGCGAAGTACCGATCGAGTCCCTCAAGGCAAGCTGGCTTATCTATGGCGAGGGATTCGCTCAGGACACCCTGCGGACCGTAGTGAAACGAACCTTCGATATCGCGCTGTCTCTGATTCTGTTGTTAGTAGCGCTGCCCGTGATGCTGCTCGCTGTGGTCGCCATATTTCTCGAAAGCGGTGCGCCGATATTTATCTGGCAGGAGCGCGTAGGACGCGGCGGCCGTCCATTTTTGTGCGTTAAGTTTCGGAGCATGCGCGCGGATGCCGAGGGTGACGGAGTGGCGCGCTGGGCGAGCGCAAATGATTCGCGCATTACGCAAGTTGGGCGGCTGCTACGCAAACTGCGTATAGACGAACTGCCACAGCTGTTTAACGTACTAAGCGGCGAGATGAGCTTGGTGGGGCCGCGGCCTGAGCGGCCACCTTTTGTTGCCGCTCTAAAGGAGGGTATCCGCTTTTATGATTTACGGCATTCCATCAAGCCCGGTCTGACCGGTTGGGCGCAGATTCGTTATCCGTACGGTGCTTCAGTTGAAGACGCGCAGCGCAAGCTGCAGTACGACCTCTACTACGTCAAAAATCACTCTCTGTCCCTGGATCTGCTGATCATTATGGAGACGGTCAGAGTGGTTCTGTTCGGCGAAGGTGCCCAGTAACTCGCCCTTGCCCATGGCCGCATCGCGGGTGATGTAATAGACTGATTTCCCTCAGAAAAATGCGCCTCGAGCCGATATAGTTGCGGTCGCGATGGGACAGAACTCCACAAGGAATTACCATGTCGCAGGTAAATAGGTTGATCCGTGTACTTCCATTTTTACTGCTGAGCTCGCTGCTGATGGCGTGCGCTACGCGGTATCCGCCCGCACCAGCCACGGCGTCCAGTTCCGACTACCGTTATGTCATCGGTCCGCTTGACACTGTTAACGTCATCGTCTGGCGGAATCCGGAGTTATCGCTCTCTGTGCCGGTGCGTCCCGACGGACGGATCACAACCCCGCTGGTGGAGGACATTCAAGCGTTGGGCCGCAATCCCGCCGAGCTGGCGCGCGATTTAGAACGGGCATTGGCGAAATACATTAGGGATCCAGTCGTCACCGTCCTTGTGACGAGTTTCGCTGGATCGTCGAACGAACAAATTCGAATTGTTGGCGAAGCGGCAAAACCGCAAGCGGTGCCGTATCGCCAAAACATGACGTTGCTCGACGTGATCATTACGGCGGGCGGACTTACCGACTTCGCCGACGGCAACAAAGCCGTTCTGGTGCGAGGCTCCGAAAATAGCAAGCAGTACAGCGTGCGACTGGGCGATCTCGTCCGTCGTGGCGATATCTCAGCCAACGTCGAAATGAGGCCCGGTGACGTGCTGATCATTCCGCAGAGTTGGTTCTGAACGGTTGCTGTACTTGTGTTGCGCCGACAACACGTTCCTATGAATTAGGTTTGATCGATGGATGAGATCCTTAGTCAGGCCAAGACGATCGCGGGTGCAATGTGGCATCGACGCTGGGTTGGACTGGCGGTCGCATGGTTCGTTGCTGCGGTGGGAGCGGTGCTGCTGTTGCGCATGCCTGACCGCTATGAGGCAACGGCACGCGTGTATGTCGACACGCAAACCGTTCTAAAGCCGCTTATGGCTGGACTCGCGGTGCAGCCCAATATCGACGAGCAGATCGGCATGTTGGCGCGGACCATTATCGCGCGGCCCAACATTGAAAAAATCATGCACAGTGCAAATCTGGACGTGGCAGCCGCAACTCAACTGCAACGCGACCAGATGGTCGATGAGCTCACCAAGCGCATCCGGTTTACGGGCAGCGGACGCGAGAATATTTACACCATTACGTATCAGGACACGAGCCCGGAACGTTCCAAGCGTGTTGTTCAGGATTTGCTGTCCCTGTTCGTCGAGTCTGGTCTCGGTAACAAGCGACGCGACAGCGAGACTGCGCGTCGGTTTATCGACGAGCAAATCCAGGGCTACGAACAAAAGCTTTCGGAAGCCGAGAATCGCTTAAAGGAATTCAAGCTCAAAAATCTTGGGTTTACGGGTGCAAGCGGGGGCGACTATTTTGCTCGAATGAGTTCGTTGTCCGAGCAGGCTGCCAAAGTGCGCCTGGAGCTGAGGGCAGCGGAACAAGCGCGAGACGCCTACCGCCGCGAGCTTTCAGGCGAGGAGCCGGTGATGTTGCCTGATATTGGCGCAGGGTCGACAGGCGCGGGCACGTCCGAGTATGACGCCCGCATCGATGCGCAGCGTAAGCAGCTCGACGAACTGCTACGCCGGTTCACAGACGAGCATCCCGACGTTGCTGCAACTCGCAGGCTAATCGCGCAACTGGAGGAACAACGGAAGCAGGAAGTCGAAGCGCGTCGCAAAGTGGCAGCACAGTCTCCGCCCAGACTTTCGGCGTCAACGAACCCAGTCTTTCAGCAAATCAAGATTTCGCTGGCGGAGGCCGAGGCAAACGTGGCGTCGTTACGCGCACGTGCAGCTGAAGCCGACGCGCGCGTTGCGCAGTTGCGCGCCGAAGCGGGCAAGGCCCCTGAGATCGAGGCGGAGCTGACGCAGCTAAATCGTGACTATGAAGTGCTCAGAAAGAACTATGAACAGTTGGTAAGTCGGCGCGAATCGGCAACATTGTCCGGCGATGTCGACTCGGCAGGACTGGCCGAGTTCAGGATCATCGATCCACCTCGTGTGGCGCCCAATCCAGTGTTCCCCAATCGCTTTGTGCTCATTCCGCTGGTTCTCCTGGCAGCGCTTGGTGCGGGTCTGGCGGCGAGCTTCGCGATGGCACGCGCCTTTCCGACCTTTCATGCGGTGGCTGCGTTGCGAAAATTAACGCATCGTCCCGTGCTGGGCGCGGTGTCGATGCTTGAAACCGCTCGTTCGGCCTGGCGCAGGCGGTTAGCGAACACCGCATTCGCGGGCGGTTTTGCGACGTTGCTACTCGCTTATGGTGTGTGGGTGACATGGGTTTCGACCCACGTACGAGGATGAGAATTCGTTGAACACGATCGAACAAGCGGCTCGACGACTCGCGCAATTACGCAGCGCGGGCATCAGCTCGCCGTCAGAAACGGTCATCGAACCTGCGATCCCAACGCTGGCCATTGAAGAGGCGGAAGTCTTGCTCGGTCCGACAGCCGAGCGAAAGCCTGAATTACGCGTCCGCCGAGCTGATGACGGTGCGGGCCGGCGCGATGAACGGGCATCGCCTCAAGTAGAAATAGATTTGGAGCGCCTGTCGAAAATGGGCTATGTGTCGCCACAGGCTCCATCGTCGCGGCGCGCCGAAGAATTCCGCATGGTTAAGCGGCCACTGTTGATCAATGCGCGCGGCAACGCGGCGGCGCCGATGTTGCATGCGAACCGCATCATGGTGACAAGCTCACTTCCGCAGGAAGGCAAGACGTTCGTCTCGATCAATCTCGCGTTGAGCATCGCGATGGAGCGTGATACCACGGTGCTGTTGATCGATGCGGATGCAACGCGGCCGGCGGTACTCGAGCGGCTCGGGCTGCCGCCAGCAAAAGGCCTACTCGACGTTTTGAGCGAGAGCGACCTCGATGTTCAGTCGCTGGTACTAAGGACAAACGTCGAGCGTCTTTCAATACTGCCGGCCGGAACCGCGCAGGAACAGGCCACGGAGCTACTGGCGAGCAAGAAGATGAATGTGTTGGTTGACAAGCTCGCATCGAGATTTCCAAACCGGATTTTGGTGTTTGACGCGCCTCCGTTGCTGGGTTCAACCGAGTCACGCGTGCTCGCGACGCACATGGGGCAGATTGTGGTGGTTATCGAAGCTGACCGTACACCACACCGCAGCGTGGTCGACGCCCTGACGACGCTGGAAAGCTGTCCGGTTGTGATGACGCTGCTAAATAAGGCGTCAACTTCAGAGGCTGGCTCTTACTACGGCTCCCGCAGCACCGGTTTTCGCGACAACTAGGCGGCCGAGCCAGTGTTAATTAACGGCGCTGAGAAAGCCGCGAGCATTACAGCACGCCAATCGACAGGCGGCGACGGTCGCTTGTACTTCGTGCTCGCGCTTTCGCTGGGATTAGGATGGACAAATACCGCAACGGCCCAGCGCTGGATCATTAACCCGAGCGTCGAAACGCAGGCGACGCTTACCAATAACGCCAATTACGACGTCAGCGCCCGCCGCGAGGGCGATCTCATTTTCAATGTTCTTCCCGCGGTGGGCTTTGCGCGTGAAGGCCCACGCCTGAGAGTGGACGGCGCGGCTTCGCTCAATTTCATCGGGTATGCCGACGGAACGCAAACGAGCCGAGTACTACCCCAGGCCAATATCCTCGCTAACCTCGAGGCGATCGATCGTTTGTTCTACATCGAAGGCGCATTGCGGGCCAATCAGGAATTAGTCAATCCGTTTTTGCCACGGTCAGACGCGGCCTCGACGTTCAACAAGTACACCTACACGCAGGCGCGAATCGCTCCCTATCTGCAGGGAACCGTCGGTGACGACTGGCGTTATCTCGTGCGCAGCGATAACTCGTATACCTCGACGAGCCAAACCGACGTTGCCCTGAATAACGCTTACTTCGGGCGCCATCTGGCTGAGGTGGTTCGTAACCCAACACCGCTCGGGGCGTCTTTACGCGTTCAGAGCGACGTGACCCGATTTGACAACGAGTTGCAGCCCGACCAGACCCTCGATAGCGCGATCGCGACGGTCAACTACGCATTCACACCTCAACTTTCCGCAGGCTTGCGTGGCGGATACGAACGCACCAATTACACGTTGAACGAAACGTCAGGCTCGATTTACGGCATCGAACTTGAATGGGCGCTGAGCCCGTATACGCGCATTGGCGGCTTCTGGGAGAGCCGTTTTTTCGGTCCAAGTTACCAGTTCAGCGCGTCGAATCGGCTACGGCGTCTTGCTACCAGTCTTTCGTTTTCACGCTCGATCGCGACCTATCCGCAACTCATATTGCAACTGCCAGCGACCGGAAATGTGTCGGGTCTGTTGAATGCCATCCTGACTGCGCGCTTTCCAGATCCGATCGAACGCGCACAGCAGGTGCAGAACTTGATCACAGCCCAGGCGTTACCAGAGTCGCTGCCTGGCGCAGTCAATATTTACTCTGAGAGTCCGAATGTTTTGACTTCGGGTTCTGGCACCGTGGCCTTAATAGGCACGCGCAACACGTTGGCATTCAACCTGTTCTACCTGAAGACCGAGCGCCTACCTGATCCGGCGGTTCCACCGACTTTCTTAACCTTCAACAACACGATTCAGAGAGGCGCATCGCTGTCGTTAAGTCATCGGTTGAGTCCGGTAACCTCACTCAATGCAAGCGCAAGTCGACGCGAAACGCGCGGGTTCGACCAGAGTGCCGGAACCGTCACCGATGAGAACATCCTCCAAGTGCAGGCCAGTCAGCAACTGTCGCCACGCAGCAACGCGTTTGTGGGTGCCCGCTACCGGCAACAGGACTCGACGGTAGGCGGCATCGGCGAGAGCAGCGAGGCTGCAATCTTCGTGGGTTTGTTCCACCGGTTTTAGGGCCCACTATGTACGAAGACTTTTATGGATTGACCGGAAAGCCGTTCCAACTTAGCCCGGACCCGGCGTTTTACTTTGGTAGCAAAGGTCACAGCAGCGCATTTTCCTATCTGAAGTATGGTGTCTATCAGGGCGAAGGATTTCTCGTCATCACGGGTGACATCGGCACCGGCAAGACAACGCTGGTGCGCGCATTGCTAGATGAATTAGACACGGGGGAAGTGGTCGCGGCGCAAATCGTCAACACCCAGCTCGACGCCGACGACCTGCTGCGTTCGGTTGCAACTGCCTTCGGAATCAACGTCGGGCTCGACGACAGCAAGGCGCATTTACTGGCCACTATCGAAGCGTTTCTACTGACGACTTTCCAGAGAGGCAAGCGCGCTCTGCTGATTGTCGATGAGGCGCAAAACCTGGGGGCTCGATCGCTCGAAGAATTGCGCATGCTTTCAAATTTCCAATGCGGCGACAATGCGCTGTTGCAAAGCTTTCTGGTGGGCCAACCAGAGTTACGCATGCTGATGCGGTCGCCGCTAATGGAACAGTTTCGGCAGCGCGTCATCGCTTCGTATCACCTCGGTCCGCTCGATCAGGCCGACACGCGTGCATACATCGAACACCGGCTCCGATTCGTCGGCTGGAAGGGCGATCCTCAGTTCGAAGACGATGCGTTTGTCGCCATCCATAAGGCCACCGGCGGTGTCCCGCGCAGAATCAACTCTTTGTGCAATCGGGTGTTGCTCGCGGCGTATTTGAACGAACAGCATTTGATTGGCCGCTCGGCTATTGCGGCTGCAGTGGCCGAAATGACAAGCGAAATGGGCGTCGACATCGCTGTGCAGCCAGCGCTCGGAGCCAAGCGCGACGCTGCAGCTACCGCCGGAAAGCGCGAGTCCGCGACGACGGGTGGATCTCGCATCGGTGCGCGGCCCCTCGCGGCGATTACCGAGAGAATCGAACAATTGGAGCACAACGTCGAAGGGCTGTTGAGCGTCGTGCGCGGTATCGTTGAACCAGAACGCGCGCTGCCGGACGAAGAGACTCGAGGTTCGGCCCGATCCTCCAAGGGCAGGTGATGCGCACTGGCGCGGGCCCGATCCTATGCGTGGTTGGCGCGCGTCCGAATTACATGAAAATGGCGCCACTGCTTAGGTCCATCAAGTCGCGCTCCGATTTGCCATCGGCTGTGCTGGTTCATACGGGGCAGCACTACGACTTCGAGCTAAACGACCGGTTGTTCGCTGCGCTCGCTTTGCCTGCTCCAGACGTGAATCTGGAGGTCGGATCCGGTTCGCATGCCGTACAGACTGCAGAA
>DATEOP010000181.1:0-3090 GCA_035274065.1 Burkholderiaceae bacterium | reverse complement strand
GGCAGGTTAAGCGATCCGATCGTCTCGGCGAGCTGACGCGGCAATCCGATAAAACCCATCGAAAGCGCGAGAAACGCGGAGCCCGCAAGAATCAGCGCGATCATGCAATACAGGCGCGTGGCAGCCATCAGAGAATCAACAAACGTGCGCCGGGTTAGGGTCCGCTGCCCCGCTGCTACAAGCAAAGCACCGACTACTCCGAGGGCGGCGGCTTCGGTAGCCGTGGCAACGCCCGCGTAGATCGAGCCAAGCACCGCCACGATCAGCAGCATCACCGGAATCAAATGCCGCGACTCGGAAAGCTTGCCTGCAAAATCGAGATCGATGTCCGCCGCTGGGATGCTAGAGGGATTTCGCAGCGCCCACAGGATTGTGTAACCCATAAAAAGCGCCGCCAGCATCAAGCCCGGAATGATCCCGCCAATAAATAACTTGCCTATTGACACGTCCGCAGCGACGCCATAGACGATCATGATGATCGAGGGCGGGATCAGCAGTCCGAGCGTGCCGGCGCCGGCCAGCGAGCCGATTGACATCTGCTCTGGGTAGTTGCGCTTCGCGAGTTCGGGCAACGTGATCTTGCCGATCGTGGCGCACGTGGCCGCTGATGACCCGGACACCGCTGCGAAGATAGTGCAGCCGATGATATTGGTATGCAGCAGTCGCCCAGGCAGCCATTGCAGCCAGGGTGCAAGACCACGAAACATGCCTTCGGACAACCGGGTCTTTAACAGGATTTCCCCCATCCAAATGAACAGCGGTAGCGCGGTCAGCGTCCAGCTTGACAACGATCCCCAGACCGTCAGCGCCAGCGCGTCACCGGCGGGCCTCGTGGTGAAAAGCTCCATGCCGATGAAAGCAACGCCGAGCACTGCGATGCCGATCCAAACGCCGGCGCCGAGAATGACGAACAGTGCAACGATCAGCAGTATTGCGACCAAGGTACCCATCGTTACTCGACGTGGGCAACTTCGCTAACTGCCGGCGGCAGTTGCCTAGTGCGAAAGGTGATCACGAGTTGCTCGACAAACGCCAGGGCAAGACCCGTGAGTCCAATAGCCATTGAGAGCTGCGGAATCCACAGCGGAGTGGCATCGATGTTTTGTGAGATGTCGTTGAAAGCGTACGACCCCCACACCAGTTTCGCGGAAAACCACGCAAAATAGATGCTGAGCCCCGATGCGACGGTAAGACACAGAACTTCCATCCACCAGCGGGACCGCCCGTGTAGCCGCTGCAGGATCAGCGTTACGCGGATATGGTCACCGCAACGCAATGCGTAGCCGAGGGCCAAGAATGAACCCGCCGCAAGAAAGTAGCCGGCGTACGCGTCGGCGCCAGCCATGGAAAAGCCGAGCTGGCGCAATATGATTCCAGCGACTTCTATCACCAACGTGGCAAATATGAAAAACGCTCCCAACAAGCCGAGCACTTTGAATAGCAAGTCGAGCAGCGCACGCATCAAGTATTTGCCGGCAAGAGTGATAAGAAAAAGCCGCCTGATAGGGCGGCTTCGTCTGCCTACTTACGAAACGACGTGATAATGGCTTGCCCGTCGGCCCCTGCCTTTGCCAGCCATTCGGTGAGCAACGTGTCACCCAGCTTCGTCAGGTCGTTTTTGAGCGCCGGACTCGGCTCATACACGGTGACCTTGTTGTTGCGCAGTGTCGTCAAGGATTCATTCGTGTAGTCGCGCATGCGCTTCCAACCACGGTCCTCGGCCGCCTTCGCGGCAGCCAACACCGCGTCCTGTGTCGCCTTGTCGAGCTTGTCGAACTCTTTCTGATTGACCATGACCATGTTCTTTGGCAGCCAAGCATCGACCGTCGCAAAGTGAGTCAAGTTTTCCCAAACCTTTGAGTCGACACCCGTGGCGCCCGAAGACATGAATGAATCGACGACGCCGGTTGAGAGTGCCTGCGACAACTCGGCAGCCTGGATTGTGAGAGGCTGCGCGCCTACGTGCTGCGCAATGCGCGTTGTCGCGGGGTTATACGCACGCCACTTCAGCCCCTTCATGTCTGCGACTGTATTCAAAGGCTTCTTCGTATAGATCCCCTGAGGTGGCCATGCCACTGCGTACAGCAGCTTGATGCCTTGACCGGCCAGAATTCTTTCAACCACCGGGCGTTGGGCCTGCCAAAGCTTCCATGACGCATCGAACCCTGTAGCGACAAATGGAACTGCATCGGCACCGAATACGGGATTCTCGTTCTCGAGCAGGCTCATCAGCACCTCGCCGATCTGGGCTTGGCCCGTCTGAACTGCGCGCTTGATCTCAGGCGCTTTGAATAACGCACCATTTGGGTGGACGGTGATTGTCAGCTTGCCGCCGCTCGCCTTCGCAACATCCGCTGCGAATTGGCTCAAGTTTTGTGTGTGTGGATTACCGGCCGGGTAGCCCGCCGGAAGATCCCACTTGACTTGGGCAGACGTTGCCATTGATGCCAATCCACAAGAGAGCATTACAGGGACGCTAAGCAGTAGTAAACGGCGGTTCATGAACTCCTCACAGGTCAATACAGATGGAAGCGCAATGCGTTGTTAACATCGGCGGCAGAATAGTACGCGCTGGATTTGACAAGTGACCACTGTAAACCGCTGGCAATTCTGGATCGATCGTGGCGGAACTTTCACCGACGTGGTCGGGCGGCGGCCCGATAGGTCACTCGTCACGCACAAACTGCTGTCCGATAACCCCGAGCAGTATGACGACGCGGCGATAGCGGGTATTCGATATCTGATGGGCGTTGCTGCCGATGCGCCGATGCCGGTCGATCTGATTGACTCCGTGAAGATGGGCACGACCGTGGCCACCAATGCGTTGCTCGAGCGCAAGGGTGAGCCGACGGTGCTCGTTGTTACTCGCGGCTTTCGTGATGCATTACGAATCGCCTATCAGAATCGGCCACGGCTGTTCGACCGACACATCGTTCTTCCCGAGCTGCTTTATTCGACCGTGATCGAGGTAGACGAGCGGATCGGGGCGCACGGCGATATCGTTAGGCCGATTGATCTCGCATCGGCGCGGACCGCGCTCGAGGCCGCCTTTTCGACGGGACTGCGCTCGGTCGCAATCGTGTTGATGCA
>DATEOP010000180.1:0-7860 GCA_035274065.1 Burkholderiaceae bacterium | reverse complement strand
TTGATGCGCTCTGGCGAATAGCCGACGAAAAAATCGCGCTTCCACTGCGTTGCGGACTCGCGTTCGAGGATGGGAATGCAGATCTCTTCGGTGGCACCTGGATATACCGTCGATTCGTAAACGACGGTCGCCCCTTTCTTTAAATTGCGCCCGACGGTAATGCTGGCTCCGATCAACGGACCGAAGTCGGGTTGATGAGCATCGTCGATCGGAGTTGGTACCGCAACAATGATGATGTCGGCGGAGCGCAGTTGCGCAGCGTCGGTTGTGGGCTCGAGCAACGAAGCCGCAGCCAACTGGTCGGTTGTTATTTCTCCGGTTGGATCAACGTGTCGCCGATACGCCTCGACCTTGTCGGTCGACACGTCCAGGCCAGTCGTGCGGAACTTCTTTCCGAACTCCACGGCCAACGGCAAGCCTACATAACCCAGCCCTACGACCGCTATTTGCATCCCGATTGCTCTTAGCCGCGCAAGAAGCGCTTAAAGTTGTTTTAGCAAACTGGGAATCTCCGACTTGCCTGAGAACTCGTCAGTCACGCCCTGCAGTGCGGTCAACTCTTTGCGAGCTTCTTCAGTCCGACCCGCTTTCAGCAGCGCCTTGGCGTAGTTAAGACGAATGTCGTGACGTTTGGGTGCGAGATCGGTGGCTTTTTTAGAGTACTCCAGTCCTTTAGTCGCGTCGCCCTTTAGCACCAGCAGCGTGCCAAGGGTATCAAGAGCCGCCGCGCTTTCAGGCGCCAAGCGAACCGCGCGCTCGGCATAGCCGATCGCCTTTGGATCGCCCAACTGACCGGCCGTCCAAGCAAGGTTGTTGAGCGCCACCACGTTGTCGGGCTGAAGCGCGATAACGGCCTGGTACAGCGTCACCGCCGAGCGAAGGTTTTTCTCACCCAGGGCGCGCTCCGCCAGATAAACCCGGAAAGTCACGTCTTTCGGGTGTTCTGCCAACCACTTCTTTGCGAAGGCGTCCGCCTCGGCTGCCTTGTTCGTCCGGCTCAGCGTGGAGTGAAGCTTCAGCGCCAACCCTTCTGAAGTCGGCTCCACTTTAAGCGCGTCGCGATACGCGCGCTCGGCTTGTGCCCAGCTCTGTGTCGCCGTGTGGACATCGCCTTCAAGCGCGAAACCTACGGCAACCTTCGGTCTCGATGACTGGAGACTCTTCGCCTCCTTGATCGCTTCGTCTGGCTTTCCTGCAAGCAAGTAGCCGACAACAAGATCGCGTGCGATCCCTAGGTCATCCGGTGCCAGCTTCTGCGCCTTACGCAGCAAATCCAACGTCTTTGGATAATCCTTGCGCTTGGCGTGCATCGCGGCGAGGCGAACCAGTGGAGTCGCTGATCCGGGTTCGAGCGTCGCCCACCGATTCAGCGTATCGATGGCCTGATTGGTTTCGCCGGCTGCTTCGTGCGCCTGGGCAAGCGCACCTAGGATGCGCGGCTCGTTTCGAAGCGCTGCAGCGGCTTCTTGAGCGGTGGATAACGCCGCAGCAGAATTCTTCGCGCTCAGGTAGAAACTGATCAGTGCGAGTCGCGCTGGAACGGATTGGGGATTCGCACTGATCGCACGCTGCAGGGTCGTCACGATCTCGGCGGACGGGGCACCTGTACGCCCCAGAACATCCGTTAGTGCTAGCAGCGCCTGCTCATTCTTCGGGTCCTTGGCGACGAAAGCCTCGAGGCGCTTGCGAGCGTCGGCGGGCTTTTTCTCCGCAATATCAAGCCGTGCCAGATTGACCACCGCAGGCAAATAAGTCGGGCTTAGCTCCACCGCCTTCGAGAAAGCCGCGCGCGCTGCAGCCGGGTCGTTACGTGCGACATGAACTGCTCCCAGCAGTTGCTGCGACAGCGGATTGGTTGGGTACTTCTTCGCAAAAGCATTGGCCGCCTGCAGCGCGCGATTCAGATCGTTCTTCTTCGCATGGCCAACGATCAGCGCCATATCGGCCTGCATTGGCGCCCCGTCAAGAGCGCTCGCGGCCTCAAGTTCACGAATGCCGGCGTCGGCGTCACCCTTCGACAGCGCGATCTGCCCTAGACGCGTCCGCGCAAGAGATTCCTGCGGTTTGGACTCCGTAGCCGCAGCGTAGTAGACCGACGCCTGCTTTAAATCTCCGTTAGCGAGATAGGTTTCGCCGGCTAGTAGCAATAGTTGTGGATCGCTTCGCGTGCCGGAAGCGAGCATTGGCTGGATCGACTCCAGAGCCTTGGCTGGCTGATGTGCACCTAGGTAGGTGCGAACCAGCATCCGACGCGCCGCCGCATGCTGGGGCGCGAGGGCAACCGCTCTGCGCAAGTAGCCCTCCGCGGTCGCTGCCTGTCCCGCCTGCAGCTCAACGGCTCCGGCCAACACCAGGCTCGGCACGTGATCCGGCGCCCGCTTAAGTACCTGTTGCGCCGTGTCACGTGCCTTGACGAGGTCGTTCTTACCCAGCGCGATAACCGCGTCGAAGTACTGTGTGCGCAAGTCATTGCGCACCGACCGTGTTGCATCGAGTTGCAAGGCAGCGGCGTCGAATTGCTTCTCGTTGATCAGAAGCTGAATCAGCGCGTAACGCGCCGGCAGAAAGCTTCCGTCCGCAGCGACCGCTTGCTCCAGCGAGGTTTTTGCACCCGCCGGATCCCCGCGAGAAAAACGAAGATCCGCTTGCAACGCGTAGGCCTCGGCGGCTTTTGGGTGAGCTTGGATGATCGCGTCGATCAATCGACTGGCATCGTCGAATTTGCTGCTGGCCGCCAACATCCGTGCGAGGCCAAGCTGCGCGGGTGGATAGTCAGGCTTCAGCGCCGCGGCCGCATTGAACGACGCAGCCGCGTCGCTCAGCTTGCCGAGCTGGAGTTGAGCTTGACCTACTGTTGCCCTCAACGCCGCCTCGGCGTCCGGTGTGGTGAGCTTGCGGTTACCAAATTCAGCAACGAGCTTGTCTGCCTCGCCCAGTTCGAGCATCGCGCGCGCCAGCAGCGGCAAGACGACATCAGGCGGCTGCCCGTATTCGAGCGCCTTGCGGAACTCCATCTGCGCACCCGCCGGATCACCTACATTTAACGATGCCTGGCCAAGCAGTAAACGCGCCTCCGCGTCGGCCGGCTTCTGCTGCAACGCGTTCCGTAATTGAATTATCGCTGCTTTGTGCTCGCCCTTTGCTTCGTATGTCCGAGCCGACGCGATGAGCTCGTCGGGACTCTCTTTGCTACATGAGGGCAATAGCAGCGTCGATGCGACTGCCAATACGCACACTGGCCAAACCCGCATGGCGCAGGCAGCAAATAATTGCATGTCAATTCTCTCCACCATTAGTCGTGCTTGCGCAGCCCGAAACGGTTCAACAGATCGTAGAGTGTCGGCCGACTGACTCCAAGCAGATCGGCCGCTTTGGACAAGTTACCATTGGCGCGTGCCAGAGCACGTGCGACTTCGCGCCGTTCCGCACTGTCTCGTGCTTCTCGCAAGTTCAACGCCTCGGCCTCCGAGGACCCGTTGCCCGACAACAGTCCGAGATCGCGCGTTTGAATCGTCGGTCCGTCTGCCATGATGACGGCACGCTTAATAACGTTTTCCAATTCACGTACGTTGCCAGGCCAACGATGACGTTCGATTGCGTCGAGAGCATCGGCAGCGATCGTCACATTACCGCGCTTCAGTTCGTCTGCGAAACGGCGAGTCAAAGCGTGCGCGAGAAGCACCGCATCGCCCGAGCGATCGCGCAATGGCGGCACGTCGATCACTATTCCGGCCAGTCGATAAAACAGGTCTTCGCGAAACGTTCCCTCTGCGATTCTTGCCTTCAGATCTTGGTGCGTCGCGCAGACAATACGCACATCAACCGGGATTTCAGCTCTTCCTCCGAGCCGCTCGATCGATCGTTCTTGCAGAAAACGTAGCAATTTGGCCTGCAGCGTTGCCGGCAGATCGCCGATCTCATCGAGAAAGAGCGTGCCCTTGTTGGCAGTCTCGATGCGCCCGATGGTCTGCTTGGCGGCGCCGGTAAATGCACCTCGCTCGTAGCCGAACAACTCGCTCTCAAGCAGTGTTTCGGGAATCGCAGCACAGTTGATGGCAACAAAGCGTTGCTTGCTTCGAGTGGACGAGTCATGCAGCGCACGCGCCAAAAGCTCCTTACCTGTACCCGACTCGCCCAGCAGCAGAACCGTGGCGTCGGTTGCCGCGACCTTCTCCACCATTTGGCAGACCGCGAGCATCTCGGGCGCGCCGGTGATAACACCGCCGATCGCGCCCGCCCGCGCAGCGAGCAGCCGGCGATTCTCGACCTGAAGCTCGTGCATGCGAAATGCTCGGTCGATGATTAGCGACAGAACTTCGGCCTCGAAGGGCTTAGCGAAGAAATCGTGAGCGCCTTGTGAAACGGCCCTGAGCGCGTTGGCTACGTCGTTTTGACCAGTCAGCACGATGATCTTCGTGTCGGGCGCCAGTTCGAGGATCTGGCCCAGCGCCTTGAATCCTTCGCTCACGCCGTCGGGATCTGGCGGCAAGCCAAGATCGAGGGTTACGACGGCGGGCTCGCTATGCCGAAGCTGGGCGATCGCTTCTTCGCGATCGGACGCCAGCGCCACCTCATAGGCGTCGAACGCCCACTTCATCTGCACCTGGAGCGCAGGATCGTCTTCAACGATCAATAGTGGTCTGCGAGCTTCGGTCACCTTCTCGTCTCCAGCACGGGTTGTGGCACAGCGCGAAGCCGAACACGAACACTCGTTCCTCGATCCACCTCGCTCTCGACCTCGATCCGACCGCCAATCTGCTTGACGTACTGCTGGCTCTCGTACGCTCCGATGCCGGTGCCGGTGTCCTTGGTTGTTTGAAACGGCTTGAAAAGTCGGTCCCTTAAGAAATCTGACGTCATGCCCTTGCCCTTATCGCTCACCTCAATGACGACGTCATCACAATCGCGCATTGCTCTCACCGTCACTGAAGAATCGTCTTCCGACGCTTCTACCGCATTCTGTACCAGGTGCCCGATCACCCGCTCGAGGCGGTCCTCGTGTCCCTGTACCAGCAGACCCGCCGGAGCATCGACATCTACGCTGACACGCCCCTTCGCGAGCAGGGCTTGAACCCGCTTCGCAAGCACGCCAATGTCTACCTGACGCATCCGGTCGATCGACGAAGCATCGGGACGCAGTTGCATCGTCAGCTGGTGCATTTTTCCAACCACATGCTCGACCGTACTCAACATGTCACGCTGAAACTCCGGATTGTTGCGATGACGTTCCGCATTGCTGAGCAGCAACTGCAATTGAGCGATCAGATTCTTTAGGTCATGAACGACGAAGGCTGACAACCGGTTGAACGCATCGAACTTGTTCGCCTCGAGCAGCGCCTCGGCCGCCATCGCGTATGCCAGATAACTTGACGCCTGACGTCCCGCCGTTCTAAGAAGATCTAGCACTTCCCAATCAATCTCAACCCGAATGCGCGGACTGACGAGGACGACGAATCCAATGAGTTCCTCTCCGGTAAGAAGCGGAACGATCAACCATGCGTCTCGCATCGACTCGATCGAAGGTGGCAGCACCAATTCTTGGTACTTCGCCGGCTGACGCACTAAGTCACTGATTTCTACTACCCAGCCGGTGCGGCGCAGAAACGAAGGCAGCGCAGACTCCGCCGCTTCGATCGCATCGGTACGTGGCAACAACGTGCGCTCGACCTGTCGATACCCGTCGCCTTGATCGTTTAACCACAAGGCACCTCCCGAGCTTTCAACCAGATTGGCGAGCGCCAGAATGCATGACATCCGTGCCTGCTCAGCTGCCCCCGCGGCAAGTGTTTTCGTGAATCGAAGCCATTCTTCGCGGTAGTCGTAGCGATACGCGAAGAAATTCTTCGCAACGATGACTCGCAATTTCGCTCGAAAGGTCGTGGAAACACTGACCATCGCCAGCAGCAATAAAGCCGCAAACAGCAGCGCAACTTCGAGCGCCCTGCCCCATGAACCGCCAAAGTAACGAAGATAGAAGCCCCCGGTCGCTACCAAAACCAGGTAGGCACCCGAAGCGAGCAGTGCGGTGGACCCGGCCACTATCCCGCGCGAAAGTACGACGTCAAAAGACCAATTCTTTGTTCGGTCAAACGTAAGCGCGAACAGCGGGACTGTCATAGCCTGAGCAATGCCACGCGCCGTCCACAGGTTTTCATCCAGCAACCCGAAAAGTGCTGCGTCGGAATACAGCACCACGTCGTAGCCAAAGATTGCCGCGAACGCAAGCACCAGCGGTCTGACATGCCATCGCGAGCGCGATGGCGTCCGCCGGTAGCACTGCTCGGTCAGTACAAGTCCCAGAATCCCAACCGCGAGCGAGAGCCCAAAGCCCAGCCTGTAACTTGATCGACCGAGCTCCGGAATGCCAGGTGGAGGTGAACCGATAATTACCATCAGCCCGACTATCAGAACTGCGAGTGTCACCATAAGCGCCGTCAACAAAGCGCGGGACACTCTTGTTGAACCTTCTCTGGCACCGAGGAACACAGCCATGAAGCCTAGCGCCGCCCCGGTTCGGAGTGAATCAAGGGCCTGGGTAGTGGTCCAAGTGTCCGCGGACGGCTGTAATGCGAAGAAGACCGCGGCCCCGGAGGCTGCTGCGCTCAGTACCAGAGTGGCTAATAGAAATGCAGGGCGTCCGCTGCGCGCCCTCCCCCTGGCTACATGGAATGAGAAGGCTCCAAATACGAGAGCCGCTATTCCATAGGACCAAACGCTAGGGCTAGCGAACCAACGAACGTCCAAGGAAGCAGTCAATTAAAAAGGGATTAACGGTGCGCACAATTTATTGAACAGTGATTGCCGGTCACCGAGCATCTTGATTCGAAGTCTCCCATGCATATTAATGACTCGTACGAACGCGCGTGGTTGGGCATCAAGCTGACTGGACTGGCGGTGTGTCGCAAGAAAATACAGAGCGAGCTTGCTCCCGGTGCGCCCGGAATTGCGCAAGATTCGTGTAACCTTCGCGGGTGCGTTAGCAATATTGCGCGGGGTGGAGCAGTCTGGCAGCTCGTCGGGCTCATAACCCGAAGGTCACAGGTTCAAATCCTGTCCCCGCAACCAACAAGAGTCCGTAGTTAAAAATAAGAAGGCCGTCACTGCGACGGCCTTTCTTTTATCCAGAATTCGTCAGACGTCGGTCTACAAAAGTGCGACCGATCGCAGGTGCGCGCTGACGCGTGCAACTGCGAAGGCCCTTTTAACGGGCGCGTCAAACTCGACTTGCCTCGCGGTGCATGCTGGCGGACGCACCTCACTGTTACTTCAAGTCACGAGCGGTCGGTGCGGCTCGCTCAACGGTACGTTCAGCCGTTTTCCCTAACCGAAGTGCGACTGCCTAACTAGCCTTCTAGGAACATGTCTTGCATCAGAGGCTGCACGAGGACATAGCCCAAATATCGTTTGAACCGTTATTCGTTTGGTTCACATTCGCTAATGAAAACTGCTGCAGGGGGAAACGATGATTAAAAAAAAGCATTCGGTTGCTACAGCGATCCTATCCACGCTCATAGTGATCGCGGTAGTGGGATGCGGCGGTGGCGGCGGAGATGGCGGCGCAACCCCTGCGCCACCCGTTGGGAGCCCGACCATACAGGTATTGCCATCTACCTACGATTTCGGCAAGGTCACCTCGAGCAATAGTCCCGCACCCCTGGAAGTGACGGTTCGCAACGGTGGCACCGCGCCGTTGCGCGTCTCAGCGATCTCGTTTGGCGCGTCCTCCGATCCAAGTTTTACGTTGAATTTCAACAGCGGATCAAAACCCTGTGCCTCAGCAGCGCCCACGCTCGGAGTCGCCGATACATGTACGTTTCAGGTCAGATTCCAACCCACAGCGAGCGGATCGTTTTCTGCGAA
>DATEOP010000179.1:0-9983 GCA_035274065.1 Burkholderiaceae bacterium | reverse complement strand
GGCGATTGCAGTATCGCGCGAGTCATCTTGCAATCGTAATCGGACAACGTGGCGTAGCGGTCACCGATGTCAAAAACGAACAGGTCGGTCACCCCGTATGGTTGCCCTTTCTTCAAGACGGCGACCCGCTTGCCGCCTCCTCGATAAATGACTTGTGCCACCACTTGTTCGCGTCCGTCGCGGCTGACGGCCACAATCGCAGACGGGCGAAACTCGACATAAAACTCAGTGCCAAAGAACAACCCGCAGGCCCCGCCCTGCACCATTGGAAACGGATCGGCAGGTTTCATTTTGTACCACCGTCCCAGAAGTGGATTTCGATCACGCGCTAACGGCGGCTGCCTCTCCCATGTCTGACGCGTTTCCTGCTCGGACCTCGCACCGGACGGCGGCGAACTCGTTCCCGGTGTTGTCGGCACGCCTGCTCGGCTCGGCGCCGACGGAATGGAACTGCCTGGCGTAGTCGCACGAATGCTGCGATTCAACTCTTCCTGCTGCCGCCGTGCGTTCTCCTGCATGATCTGCTGTTGGCGCTGTTGCTCCTGGCGTTGCTGCTCCTGTTGCCGCGCGTACTCGCGCTGCTGACGCTCGTACTCTATCTGCGCCGGTGTCTGCGCGTTCGCGGCCTGCCCTGCCACGAAAAGAAACAACATCGACACCGCGCTGCATGCTGTAAAAGACTTCGTGCGCCCAAACAGGGTTACTTCTTCGTCCACTGAGTCGTTCAGCACGTCCATTGCGGCTTGTTCTCGACTGATAGCGTGAATACCGTCGCGGCATTGCCTGCTCCGGGCAATTCGAGCCGCATGAACAACGGCCGCTTGGCGGTCAACGTCACGCGATACAACCTTGCGCTGCCAGATCCCGACTTCGTTCGACAGTCGCCGCCGACCTGCTCGATCAGTGTGGCCGGAGAAAACTGTGCTTTAAGCGTCTGCGCGAGACCCTTTCTCTCAAGCAGGCGGCGCATTGAGACCTCGGTTTCGAGCATCATCTGACGTGCACCGACAACCAGCACCGTGGCGGGCCCGAGGCCATTGAGCGCAACGTCGGCCTGCTGTGCAAATGCGCTAGGTGCGTCCTTCACGGTGGCATCGCGCCACTTCACTCCTTTGATCGGCTTCAGTGCGCTCCAATTATTGGCCGAATGCTTGGCGCTAGTCGGTACTGCGAGCGCGCTCGCAAACTCGCCTAGCGTTACTGCACTCGCCGGCGCCTGCAAAGCGACGAACGTTAGGCCAACAATCCATGTGCGCATGCTGATTCTTCACCTAAAGCTATTTGTCGCGGCGACGACGTTACTTCTTCGCCTTGTACGCCTCGAGCAACAGATTGCGTTCGGGCAGGTCTTCAAGAATCAGACGGCCCATTATTGTGTCCGCTTGCAGGCGTCCCGATGATTGCGGCGGGGGCAGGCCGCCAGGATTGGCCCGGGACAGCGCGTACACGCGCTCCTGGAAGATCGGTGCCGGCGCCGGCCCGGGCGGGCGCTCCCAGACAAACGTGATCGCCTGCAACATTTCATTCGCGTCAAAGTCGTAGAGCGTCGCTTTGACACGCGGGTCGTCGCAGGCGCTGCCGCGCAGGTCGAGGCGCAGGTTGTTCGAGTTCGGCACCTTGCCTTCGATTGCAGGTTCCTTGAAGCGCAGGTCGGACATCGCGCGAACCTGATTGACGCCGACCTTGCCGAGTTGGTCGAGCAGCATGTTGCTACAGACCTCGGGTGACGGACGCGACAGCGTTGACGCCGGTGCAACAGCGGCCACTTGAGGACGTCCGCCTGCTGCCTGCGGCGCCGTTGAGTTTGCGCCCCCTGCGCGCGTGTTGCCTGGCGCTGTCGTTGCGTTCGCCGCGGCATTAGCCCCAGGCGCACCGACCCGCACCAGTGCGCAGGTGTCCGCCCACACAATGCGGTTCGGGCCCGCGATGGTGAACAGCATCGGGTTCGCGCGAGTGTCGCCGGGTATGGCCACAATGACTTGCTTGTTGGCGCCGCTGCGATAGGCGATGGGTCCTCCCGCCATGCCAGCGGCCCCACCGCTCGAGTAGGTCGTAGGCGTAAAAGTAATGCCGCTCCCGAATGACATGTCGCAAGCCAACTTTCCGGAATCCATACTCGAAATAAATCCCTGCAGGTCGCCAGGCTTGAGAGACCCTTTCCCAGTAAGGGCGAACTCAGCGAGCCTGCTGTTCTGGGCGTCGCTCTGCTGGTTGCTGCCCTCCAGGCGCCAGCGGCCCAGCAGTACGTTGCGATCGTTGGGCACCGGCGGCATGGCGAGCAGCTTCGGGCGCTCCGCCCTCATGTCACTGCGAATCTGGTTGCTCGTTGCCGCCTCCCCTCGCTTGGCGGCGTCCTTTCGCCATTGCTCGACGTTCTTCTGACTTTCGTCGTAGGCCTCGGAGCGGCGCTTACTCTCCTCTGCCGACCTTCTTTCCTGCCGTTGCATTTCCTCTTGCGCCCGGCGTTGCTGCTCCTCGCGCTGTCGATCCTGCTCACGCTGATACTCGCGCTGCCGGTCAGCTTCAGGCGTCTGCGCCATCGCGCAGGGCCCGATTAGTGCAGCCAGCGGAATCAGCGCACCTACACACGACATGAATCGACTCATCACGGTTGTTCCTCCAGTTTGAAGCTAACTAAGTCGGCTGCGACCGGTCACTGCGTGGCTAGCCATGTGCCACGGAGCTCACTCGACCGGCATCGCGTTGCGTTGGTCAAGCGTGACCGACTGACTGCCTGTCTTCAAATCCACGAGCTCATGCCATATCCATTGCTTGTTGCCAACTTTTGCATCGCTTAACACCCAATAGCGACCCACCGGCAAGGTCGGTGTCAACGCGTTGCCATTGGCATCGGTCCTGATATAGCCGACGCTATAGGCTTTCAGCGCCAGCGCGCCCTTCTCGCAGTCAGGTGTCTTCTCGCGGCAGGCGCGCATCCAGTTCTGCAGCACACTGGCATACGGCGTCGACTTCAAGCCTCCCTTGATCAGGGCGACTTGCGCATCCTGCTTCAACACCCAAAGCGTGCGCCCTGCTACGTTGTTGTCCGGCGACAGCGCGCCGACCGAGAACGCAATCACACCGCCGGCGGTCGAGTCGGAACGCGACGACGGTGGGGCGACCGTAGCGACTGCCGCTGGCACTGCTGCGGACGCGCTGCTTGACGCGGCACCCACCCGTACCAGCACGCACTTCTGGCTGGCCCAGTTGATGCGGTCCGGGCCTTCGAAGTCGAACTCGATCAACTTCAGCGACTTCTTGGGTAGTACCACGACATGCTTGGCGTCACCGCGATATTCCACCCGGTCAAGTTCCTGTGGAGGTGTGCGGTCATCGAGACCGATCAACCGGTCGGGGCGGAACTCGAAGACGCCGCCGCCGAAGAGGGCTTCGCACAGGCCGCCTTTGGCCAGTGCGAGGACTGCAGCGAACGGGTCCGATGAACTCGCGCGGGTCGATGCCGGACGCGTCCACTTACCCAGCAGCGGATTGCGATCGGGCGGCAGTGCGGGACGCTTTTCCCACATTGCGCGCGCCGCCGACGCGGCCTCTGCGCCCGTTGGGTCAGCGCCGCCAACTCCTCGTCCTGCGCCTGGTGCCGCGCCAGGTGCAAAGCCACCCGAAGATTGCCCTGCAGGCGCATTGATCCGGTTTGATTGTTCCTGCTGGCGACGCGCGTTCTCATTCATCAGTTGCTGCTGCTGTTGCTGCTGCTCGCGCTGGCGCTCCAGCTGCTGCCGGTATTCGCGTTGCTGACGCTCGTACTCCATCTGCTGCGGCGTCTGTGCAGCACTGAGCCCGACCGCGGCCGTGAGCGCCATTCCAGTAAGAACACGAATCGCGGATTGAGAGTTGCTTTTCATCAGAACCCTCCTATCAACAGGCTGAACAAGCGGGTCGAGCGCTACTTCTGCTGTTTACGAAATTCTGTCTTCCACAGTCGCTCGAGCTCGGACGCGATGGCGGGCGGTGGCGAGCCGATCAGCGTTGACTTGCCGCGCTGGTAGACCTTGCCGTAGACGACATCCTGCGGGCCCGAATAGAGCAGCACGACGTTGTTCTCAAAGCAGTCGTGGTTCTTGCAGGTGCTGACCAGCACGTAGTCCGCACCGGCTACCTTGACCGCCTTGTTCTCGGAGCTCGGACCTTCCAGCTTCGCCAACCATGGCTCCTTGCTTAGCGGACCCAGCGCCTTGTAGTAAGTGGCTTTCGCCTTCGGATTAAACAGCAGTCCTGATGCGCTCAGTTCAGTCAGCGTGTAGCCGTTGAACTTGGTCGGATCGGCTTTTGCCTGCGCGCTCGGGCCGGTCGCTGCGCCGGGCGCGACGTTGCGGTTCGGGTCGCAATGCCGAGCGCGCTTGCCCTTGAACGCTGCCGGCAGCGCAGCCATCACCTTCGGTCCGCCCTCGACCGCAGCGAAGAGACCCGAAGCGTTGCGGTAAAACACGAACACCAGCGCTTCACCGCCCGCGACCTCGCTCGTAAACGCGGTTTCGAATTCCGGTGGGGGTGTAGCTCCGAAGTACTTGGGTGCGAGCTTCACGTTACGTCCGGTCAGTACAGCCTTGCCACCCTCCGTCACGACCAGCGAATCGCCAAGGTTCTTGAGCTGAGGCAGCAGGTAGTTCGAACAGTCCGGCGCCAGCACGCCGAGGTAGGGGAACATCAGCTTCATATCGGCCTTGCCCTGTGCCCAGGCAGACGCACTAACAACGGCACCTATCAGCACTGCGCTATGAACTAAGCGGTTCATGATTTCTCCTCTCGACGCTATCGCGCCCCCATGCATTTTCCGAAGACTTCCGCCGTGCCTTTCATAAAGGCCATCTGGTCGGCGTCGCTCATTTTCGATGAAATCGCGCTTGCCTCTTGGTTCTTGCCCTGCATGTCCAGGATCATCGCCCGGCGAGCGTCGGTAGAGAGAGTGGCTTTTGCTTCCTTCGCCGCGCACTTGCAGAACGCGTCGCCCTTAACCCCCATTTCTTTGCGTAACATTTTGTTGGCGACATTCCTCTCGCCTTCCTTCAGGCACGCCGTCAAGAAGTCCGATTCGCTCGGTCCGCTATCGCATGCGACCAGCAGGGTAGCCATAATGACAGCGGTTACACGGCAGAGCACGAAACTTCCTTTCCGGATCATGGTTCCTCCCTCAGATGAGTCGGCTTCGAGTGAAGCGATCATGCAGCCGGCGGATTACTTGATCCTGTTTCGCCACCGATGCCGTGCCGCGTTGCCAGGTTTTGCTGCTGAACGCGCTCGCGCGCGGCCTGCGCCTGGGCGCGCACTTGTGCCAGTTTTGCCTGCATTTCCGCTTCGACGGCACTGACATCGAGATCCTTCGCCGTCTGCAGATAAATCAGACACCAGCCTTTCTTCAGCACCAGTGACAGCAGCGTACCCACTGCTGCCATGATCAAGCCAATGCCCACCAGCATCGCAACGCCATAGCCCCCGCTGCTGGCGCCTGTCATTGCTCCTGGCATCGCCATGCCGCGTGGCGTGCGGCCGTACGCACCATAGCCGCGGCCGTATCCGCCATCGAGTCCACCGCCGACCATCGATGTCAGGCTCGACAGATTGGGGTCGACGCCAACGATGCCGAGCGATAGCGAACCCGCGGTAAGAGTCCCTGACAGCGCAATCCACCACAGCACCATCGCCGTCACGATCAGCAAAACGAATAACACGCAGGCGCGCACCACGACGCCGACCAGCCGCTTGCGGATCACCATCGCTACACGTGCGAGCGCTGTACCGATCGATTCGCCTGACCAGATCGCCGGACTGGCGATCGGTGCCAGCACAAATGCGAACGCGACGAACAGCACGCCAATGATCACCGCGCTTAATGGAAACACGATAAAGAACAGCACCGGCCCGACAACCGGGATCTTGCAGATCCACAGCAACAGCGCGACCGCGAGCAAGACAGCCAGGAAAGCCAGTCCAGCGAGGATCATCACCACGATTGCCTTGCCCAATGCGAACAGGCCCGCCAGCAACGCATCAGCAAACGAGCGCGATGACGCGCCGGACGCTTCGTCCATTAGTACTATGCCGGCCGCATTGAATCCGGTGCCGGCGCACATCAGGAAGAGCAGAAGGGCGAGAGCGAACGCGCTGAACGACATCGAGCTCATTCCCATCGACGCGAACAACCCGAACAGCGCGACGCCCGCAGCCATGGCGACGAACTCGATCGCGAGTGCTTTGGTATTAGTGATGGCATCGACCGCCGGAAGAATCGCGCCGGCGTCGCGGACTTGACTGGATACTGCACTCATCGTGATCTCCTCGAATTTTCCGTTGTGACTGATCACAGCTTGGGTACGCCGACCTTGCTCGCGGTGTCGCGCGTAGCCTGGTTGGCAAACCGCGCTGCGGCTTGCCTGATCTCTTCGAATTGAGAATCATCGATTAGCGACACGCTGAGGTAATCGCTCAAAGGACCGTTTATCGACCCACGCCCGATCCGTGCGTGAACGGTCACGCCGCAGCCCTGGCTCTTGTAGCCGTTGAACAGGATGTTCTGACCGCGCGCGGGCGGATCGGTCGGCGTAAATTTTCCGCAGCGCGCTTGCGTTGACTTATCAATGATCTGAACACCGGCGGCATTAAACGTCCATAGCAGGCCATAGTCGCCCGCGCTCTCTCGGACCGCACTCGGCGGACCAAACTTTTTCACGAGCGCTTCCTTAATCGCCTCAGCAAGCGGCTGCTGACCGCGCTGAAAGCCGGTAAAGCGTTCGATGAAAAGCGCGCGATGCGCGTTCGGCGGGGGCGGAAAGTGCACGCCAATTGCGTCGGCGGAACCGGCTGGTGCGCCTTTGCCGCTCTTGGCGATCAGCCACGACATGTACGCGGTGGCAGGTGCGTTGTTGATGATCCCGTTCTGTTCGTCGATCTGCATGCCGGGCGAATGCGCCTGCACTGCGCGCTTGACCTCATCGAGGGTCATGCCGAGCTTGATGCCGACGATGTCGACGTTGACCGGTGACGCGGTAGCCATCTGCGCCGCAACACCCGCGCTCGAGGCGGCCGCCACGCCGCCGACGGAGCCCGGTGTCGCCGATCCAACGTCCGGTGTCGAAGGCGGGGCGCCCGCTTCAGAAGTCAGCGGCGGGTTGCTAAGGACGGCAGCGGCTTGGTTTCCCGCCTGATCGCGTCCACTCGAACCACCGAGTATTGCGGTCGCTGCGGCACCGGCGAGCCCGCCGATCACGCGCGCGACATCCACCTGCGAGTTCGGCGAACCGCCTGCCGATGGCATCCCGCCAACCGTTGCACTGCCGATTTCCGAACTGGCGATGACGTCCTGGTCCGCAACGACAATGTTCAGCTTGCCGGGATACAAACCGAAGAGGCCGGCACCGCGGCGATTGTTGCCTTTGCGCACGTTGAAGCCGACGAAACGAACACCCGAGGGCACCGAGAGCTGCCGCACGATGTTGGTGACATCAATCGGGCGGTTGAAGGCGGGGTTGTCAGGACAATCGGCCGACAGCGTCGCGATTCGAGTCCCGGCGGTCGAGTCAGCAACGTCGGTCCTGCCGTCGCCCGCATATGCATAGACGTCGACTACAACCGGTTCATTGCCGACACATTGCACAGCGCGCCCGCTGAACTGGAACGTGGCGGAGCGGATACGCGTCGGTTGTACCTCAGGCAGCTGATATTCCATCGTCGCAATGTTGTTTGAGCCAACGCCTGCAGCGGCACCTGAGCTGCGCTGCCAGTAGCCGACATTCAAACCGCGGCCCTGCGCCCAGGGCGATGGAGCGCCGCCGGTCAATTGCGAGTAACTCGACGTCATGGCCGCGTCGACGCCGATCTGGCGATCGACGGCGGAAGCTGCAGTCGCCACAGCCAGCATCGGCAACACCCAATAACGTGCAGCAGCGCGTCGTGACATAGATCCCCCGTTGCCCGAAGTGTTGATCCCGGTTGGAATCAATCCGGGCGCAACATAGGGCTGGCGCCGTTACTGGGGCGTTACTGATCGGCGCGCTAAGCGCCGCGGCTGCCTATCGCTGCAGCCGCCGGCTTGCAGTGGTCAAAATGGCGCGGTTAATGGGGTTGCGGGTGAGAAAGCTGTCGCTGAACTCATCCGGGACATTGGGCAATGCAACCGTGTTGATCCAGTCAACAGCCTTTGCCAGCGACGTGGTGGCGTCAACCCGATGCTCGCCGGCGCTGAACACTTCGAACTCGATCCACCAAGACTCGGCCCGATACATGTCCGCAGGCTGAACGCCGCGGAGCAGCGTCGGTGTCTCACGCAAGACGTCAACCGCCTTTTGCGCTTCGCCTTGTCGCAGCAGGTGGCGCGCTTGTGCAAAGCGCGCCTTGGCCGCGATCCCCAGGTACTCGAGTTCCTCGGCCGTGCGCCGCACTGCCTCGCAGCACGCGACCGCCTTGTCGGGTGCGAGCGTCAGCGAATAGTCGAGTTGCGCGAGCATTCTCATATAGGGGTCGCCTTTCTCGCCCAGTAGTGTCAGCGCCTGACTGATGTGGCCGACGCCGTCGCGACCATGCAGGCGCTCGATCCGTCCCGCCAGAATTTCACGCCGCGCCTGAACGGAGTCGATCTGCGACGATACGTATTCAAGCGCTTTCTGCGCGCGCCCTACTTGGCCCAGATCGATTAGCATCGCCGCCCTGTGATTGTTGGCTACGGCACTCCACACTGCCTGCCCATCGCGCACGAAGCACGCAAGTGCAGCGTCGAGACTCGTCAGCGCGTCACGATAGCTTCCGAGGGAAGCACAGTGCATCCCGATGTACATGTCGATTGCGCCTCCGGCGGGCCCGCCGGTATCACCCAGCTGCATCTGCAGGGCACGTGCGCGTTGCGCCTGCTCGAGCGCCTCGGGAACGCGTCCCAAGTTGCCTAGGGTATTGGCGTAGTTAGATGTCAGCGTTGCCTGTTCCCCGAAATCGCCCGCCGCGCGCGCGGTTTCGATCGCCTTCAACAACGCATCCGCCGTGCGACGCAGGCGCCGCATGGAGTTCAGCACGTACGCATAGTCCGACCAGAACTTCATGCGCTGTTCGGGCGCCCCTTCACGCTCGATCAACTCGCGGAATGGCTCGATCAGCGGCAACGCCTCACTGGCGCGCTCACTCTGCGCAAGACCCACGGCGAGCAGGCGCGCCGCTTCGAAGCGCGGCCATGGCGAATCAAGCTGCTGTGCCAGTTCATAAGCTTCGCGTGCCGCGGCGATGCCCGCGGAATGTTCTGCGGCCAGCAGTCGCGTATTCGCATGCGCGGTCAGCGCATCTACCCGCTGCTGCGTCGATTTCGCTTCCTGCAGCAGGCCATTGACAACCTCTATCGCGCGTTCGACGCCGTGCATCAACAGCACCGCGTCGATGCTCTCGAAGCGTGCGTTGAATGCCTGCTCAGCGCATACAGCGCGATCGAAGCACTCGGCCGCGCGCAACCAATGCTCTGCTTCGGCCGTACGCTGCGAGCTGCGGCGTGCGTCCTTTGCCGCGTCAACGAACGCGTTGCCGGCACCCACCCAATCCTTTGCGCTGTAGCAGTGCTGGGCGACGCGTGCCGCGGGTGCGCCGCGCGACTGCAACTCCAGCGCAATATCGCGATGCATCACGACCGCGATCGGCTCGGGCACCGAGCGCAGCGTCGTCTCAAGGATTAGATCGTGCGCGAACGCACCACCTTCGCGATCGGCGTGAATGATCTGTGCCGCTTCCAGCTCACGCCAGCTCTCGGCCAGGTCGAGCGGATGCGCACTCAGCACACACGCCGCAAGCGCGACGCTGAAGTCCTGTCCCGCCAGAGCCGCAACCCGCGCCAGCTTCAGTGCATCGCGTGAGAGCTTCTGCAGGCGCCGCTCGATCAACTGGCCGACGCTGCCCGGTGCCGGCAGGTGTGCCGCAGCGCCCTTGAGCGCCGTCGCATCCTGCGCCAATAATGCGGCCAGCGTCTCGAGAATGAACAGTGGATTGCCGCCGGTGTG
>DATEOP010000178.1:0-3139 GCA_035274065.1 Burkholderiaceae bacterium | reverse complement strand
CACCCTGGAATCGCAACATTGACTGGGATCACATTCGCGACGCGGCCACAGCTGGCATATGTTTCCCCAAATATCCCGCCGGTGCACCCGCAATCGCCAACCGCCACGACGAGCTTTGGAGAAGGTGTTGAGTCGTAAGCGCGCTTGACTGCAATCTGCATATTGCGGGCGACAGGGCCAGTCACCAGCAACATGTCCGCGTGGCGTGGGCTGGCGACGAACTTGATGCCGCATCCCTCGAGGTTGTAGTACGGGTTGTTCAACGCGTGAATCTCAAGCTCGCAGCCGTTGCATGACCCGGCGTCGATGTGGCGAATCGTTAGGGCACGGCCGAGAAGTGCGAGGATCGAATCCTGTATGCGCGCGCCGTCGACATACCAGGCATCTGTTGGTTCAGGCAGCGGTTCGGTGCAGATTCCTTTCGTTAGCACCTGCTTCATCAAGTACAGCATCAGAGGTCGTGCCCCGCGTAACTCAAATTAAACGACTTGTTGATCAACGGAAAGTCTGGAACGATGTTGTCGAGAATCGCATGCTCAAGCAATGGCCAGTTCTGCCACGATGGATCGTGACAATGGCAGCGCTGCACGATGCCTGACGCATCGGCTTCGAGCGCGACCATCACTTCACCACGCCAGCCTTCCACCCAGCCGACGCCGAAACCTTCACCATTGACAGCGGGCACCGGAAGGCGCACTTCGCTTTTAGGCAGCTCGTCAACGATAAGCTGTATCAGCCGCAGCGACTCGCCTAGCTCGTCGAACCGCACGGCAATGCGTGCGGCGACGTCACCGCGCATATTGAAAGCAAGCCTGACGCCGAGCTGATCGTACGGAGAGCATGGGAAATCGACGCGCAGATCGCGTTTTTGACCGCTCGCCCGGCCGGCCAGTCCGCACAAACCAAGGCGTGCAGCCAATTGTGGAGCCACGATGCCGGCTGCCTGAAATCGATCCTGCAGTCCAGCGTGCTCGTCATAGATGGCGCGTAGGCGAAGCACCTCTTCTTCGATCGCGATGCTTTGCTGCGCGAGCTTGGCGCGTGCGTTGGAATCGAGGTCGGCTGTCACGCCGCCGGGGACGATGCGATCCATCAGCAGCCGGTGACCGAATACTTCACCATTGAGCCGAAGCCAGTTTTCGCGAAGCCGTGAAAACTGCGCCAGCCCGAATGCGAGACCTGCGTCGTTTCCTAGCGCCCCGAGGTCGCCCAGATGATTTGCGACGCGTTCGCGTTCCAACAGCAAAGCGCGCAGCCATGCAGTGCGTGGCGGCACGACGCAGCGAGTGAGCGACTCGGCCGCCATGGCGTATGCCCACGCGTAAGCCACCGTGGAATCGCCAGAGACTCGACCGGCGAAACGGTGCCCCTCGTAAACCGGAATGCCGTCGAACAGCTTTTCAATCCCTCTATGCACGTAACCGAGTCGCTGCTCAAGCCGCAGTACTTTTTCACCGACGATAGAAAAACGAAAGTGCCCTGGCTCGATGACTCCCGCATGGATCGGCCCGACGGCAATTTCATGGACGCCATCGCCGGCGACCGAAACGAACGGATAGTGTTCCTGTTGGTGTTCAAAGACAGGCACCGCGTCGGCACGATGGCGCAGTGGAAAAAAGTCCACTGGCCACGCCGCGTGACGGAGCCACGGACGCTGATCGGCGGCATCCCGCGCGCGGACGCCAAGTAGATCAAACAGCGCGCGTTGCATCCGTGCAGCGCTTGGGTAGCACTTGAGGGCAGGATATTCGGGCGGTACGCCTTGAACCTCAAGGCGCACGATGGCGAGCCCATCATCCGCTGCGTAGGAGGCCCAGACAACGAGACCTTCCCCGAAGCTGCGTCGGTCCGACCCCCACAACGCGACCAGAGGGTTGCCCGCTGCTGCAAACGCCTCCGCGATCGAAGTCCACTGACCTTCTGTGACCGTGGCCAACTGTACTGGCATCGCACCGGCCAGAGAGTGGTACTGCGTTGAGGGCTCGGTCATGATCCACCCGCGAGCAGACGCGCGGCTTGCTGATACCAATTATCCAGATAGGGCGGGATGTAAAGACCAAGCATCAGTCCGAGACTCAGATGAACAAACACTGGGATCAGAGCGGGCTGGTGCGCCAGGCGCTTTAATGTGGTCTCCCCAAAAACCATCGGTTGCACTTTGCCCAGCATGGCAGCGAACGCTACTCCCAGCGCAAGCACAAGCAGCGGAGTAGCCCATGGAAAGTCGCGCATCGCCGTAGTCAAGATCAGGAACTCGCTGGCGAACACGCCGAATGGCGGCATGCCCAAGATCGCCAGTGATCCCAGCATTAGTCCCCAGCCAATCGTGGGATTGGTGCGGATCAGACCGCGAATGCCGTCCATCACCTGAGTCCCCGCTTTTTGCGATGCATGCCCGACGGTGAAAAAGATTGCCGATTTGATAAGGGAGTGCACCGTCATGTGCAAAAGCCCTGCAAAGCTAGCAATCTGTCCGCCCATGCCAAACGCGAACGTGGCCAGCCCCATATGCTCGATTGAAGAATAGGCGAACATGCGCTTGACATCGCGCTGCCGCGACAAGAAAAACGCGCCTAGTAATACCGAGACGAGACCGAAGCCAATCATAAGATCGCCGGCGAAGCGCGTGCCAAGAGCGCCGTCTGTCAAAATCTTGCATCTCAGGATTGCGTACAGCGCGACGTTAAGCAGCAACCCCGACAACACAGCAGAAATCGGCGTCGGACCTTCCGCGTGCGCATCCGGCAGCCAGTTGTGCAGCGGTGCCAGGCCAACCTTGGTGCCATAGCCTATTAACAGGAAAACAAACGCAAGCGACATCACCGTCGGTTCGAGCAACGTCTTGGCGGCGGCAAGTTCGGTCCAGAGCAAACCCACTCCTTCGGAGCCAATGGCGCGCTCGGCGGCGAGGTACAACAAGATGGTGCCGAATAGCGCCTGCGCGATACCGACGCCGCACAGGATGAAGTACTTCCATGCCGCCTCGAGGCTTGCTGGCGTGCGATAGACGGCCACGAGCAGTACTGTTGTCAGCGTCGCCGCCTCCATTGCCACCCAGAGCAGCCCCATGTTGTTGGTCAGCAATGCCAATAGCATCGTGAACGTGAACATCTGATACATGCTGTGAAACAGACGCATT
>DATEOP010000177.1:0-4542 GCA_035274065.1 Burkholderiaceae bacterium | reverse complement strand
GGCTTGAAGGTGCGCGCGCCGATTAAGAGCGCGGGAGTGACAGTAGGCCGTGTCAAGGCGATCGTGCTCGACACCGACACCTATCAGGGTCGAGTGACGATGGAACTTGAGCGAGGTGTGATGTTCCCGAGCGACACATCGGCAAAAATACTGACGTCCGGGCTGCTTGGCGACCAGTTCATTGGTCTGGTGCCGGGCGGATCGGATAAGAATTTGGAGCCAGGTGGCGAAATCAAGCTAACCCAGTCGGCCGTGCTGCTTGAGAATTTGATTGGCCAGTTCTTGTATAACAAGGCAGCCGATCCTCCGGATACCCGTCCTACGGCCCCTGCCAAATAACGGGTGCAGCGCTTGCCTAGGGCCACCCATGCCAACTTACCGATGGAGCCAACGTTGACCTGTTTGCTAAGAGGTGCCGTAGCTCCGCTGTCGGTTGTGATGGCTATCTTGATATCGGGATGTGCAACGGTACCTGCGGATTCAGGCAACGATCCGCGCGATCCAATCGAATCGTTCAACCGCCAGGTCTTCGAGTTCAACGACGTGGTTGATCGTGCGGTGCTGAAGCCCGTGGCGCAAGCCTATGACTATGTGCTGCCCGAGCCGGTTCGAGATTGCATCAGCAATATCTTCAGCAATTTTCGAGAGCCTTCTAACGCGGTTAACAACCTGCTACAAGGCAAGCCAATCGATGCCGCGTCGGATACCTGTCGTTTCGTCGTCAACAGTACGGTCGGGCTGCTGGGGTGCTTTGACCTCGCCCGTCAGATGGGACTTGAAAAACACAATGAAGACTTTGGACAAACGCTTGGCCGCTGGGGAATCGACTCCGGGCCCTATCTCGTTGTTCCGATACTCGGTCCAAGCACGTTGCGCGATGCTGTCGGCATCTACGGTGCCGAGCCGTATCTCGACGTCAATTTTTACATCAACAACGTGCGCGTTCGAAACGCAATTATCGGTACGCGCTTTGTCAATCAACGCGCCGAGCTGTTGCAGACGGATGACCTGATTTCCGGCGCAGCGCTCGACAAATATCGTTTTATTCGAGACGGCTACCTGCAGCGCAGGCGCAGTCTGGTGTACGACGGAAGCCCACCCGCAGCTACTGACGATGTTTCGTCGCAACCTACGCCCGGCGGTACACCATCTGCGGATCCAAGCGTTAAGAAGGAGCCGGAATCCCCACCGTCCGGCTCAACGCCGGCAAGCAAGTAGGTGCTGCAGCTGCCGAACAAACGTTGACAGCGCCAGTCCTACCTTAACCCCCTTCCCAATTCCAAGAGACGAGTCACGATGCAATTCATCAAATCTTTATTGGTTTCAATGGCTGCTTCTACGCTGTTCATGTCGCACGTGCTGGCGCAGTCCCCGGCAACAGCAGCGACCGCGCCGGACGCAATGATTCGGGACCTTTCGAACGAAGTGTTGAACGCGATCAAAGCTGACAAAGCACTGAAGTCGGGGGATACAAACCGGGTGCAGAAGTTGGTGGATGAGAAAGTTCTCCCGTACACAGACTTTCAAAAGATGACGCAGTTATCGGTCGGCCCCGGTTGGCGCAACGCGACGCCCGAACAGCGAGCCGCGCTGACACGCGAATTCCGTACGTTGCTGGTGCGGACTTACAGCGGCGCGCTAGGACAGGTCAGCGATCACAAGGTGGAGTTGCGGCCGTTCCGTGCGCAACCCACGGATACCGACGTCATCGTGCGTACGCAGGTTGTCGCATCCCGCGGCGATCCTATCCAGCTCGATTACCGGCTGGAAAAAACCGAAGGCGGCTGGAAGATCTACGACATCAACATTCTCGGCGTCTGGTTGGTCGAAAACTACAAGTCTCAATTCAGCTCACAGGTCAACTCGAGCGGAATCGATGGCTTGATAAAGACGCTGACCGAGCGCAACAGTCAACTGGCGCAGAAAAAAGCGTAAAGCTCGCGATGCGTATCGAAGCCGACGACATGAGCTTGGCGAATGCAGTGCAACTTGCCGAACTCGGTACCTCCGCGATACAGGCCGGCGATGCCACCTTTGATCTGTCTGCGGTCCGCACTTGCGATTCCTCCGCGCTGGTGGTGCTTCTGGCGTGGAAGCGCGCCGCGCTGACCGCGGGACATTCGATCGCTGTTTCCGGCGTTCCGGCCGACATGTTGAGCCTTGCGACCGTCTACGGGGTCGATAGCCTGCTGCCGATCTCGGACAACTCTCGCGTCAACCCGGCCACCGATCACTGACCCCGGATCAGCGACTCCGGTGGCTGCCATACAGGTTTCCGGCGTTTCCAAGCGCTATGGGTCCACGCTAGCGCTTGACCGCATCGACTTGCAGATCGAACGCGGAGAGTTCTTCGGCCTGCTCGGGCCGAACGGTGCTGGCAAGACCACGCTGATTTCGATCATTGCGGGATTGGTTCGCGCCGACAGCGGCCGCGTGAGCGTGATGGGCCATGATGTCGTTGCCGATTACCGCGCGGCGCGCCTGGCGTTGGGCGTCGTTCCGCAGGAGCTCGCATTCGATCCGTTTTTCACCGTTCGAGAAACGCTCGAGTTTCAGTCGGGTTACTTCGGACTGGCCAACAACGGTGCGTGGATTGATGAGGTGCTCGCGAACCTGGGCCTTGCATCGCGGGCCGATACCAATATGCGGGCGCTCTCCGGAGGAATGAAGCGCCGTGTTTTGGTGGCACAGGCGCTGGTGCACAAGCCACCGGTGATTGTGCTCGATGAGCCCACGGCTGGCGTCGACGTCGAACTCAGACAGACACTGTGGGCGTTTGTGCGCCGGTTGAATCACGAGGGCCACACGATTGTTCTGACTACGCATTACCTGGAAGAGGCGCAGGCGCTTTGCCAGCGAATTGCGATGCTGAGATCCGGCAGCGTGATCGCGCTCGACACCACGCGTGCCTTGCTATCCCACATCGAGGGCGTGCAGATGACGCTGCGCTTGCGCGGTACAGTCCCGCCGTCGGTGTTGGCGCATCGAATCGAGGAGCGCGACGGCGCACTGATATTGCGTCTGGGCGAGCCAGCCGACGTCGGCCGCGTTCTAGCCGAGTGCGAAGCCGCCGGTTGCGAGATAGAGGATCTGGAAGTCGGCCGCGCGGATTTGGAAGACGTGTTTCTGCAACTGATGGCGGAGCGAGCCGAGTTCGAGCGTATTCCTGCGTTGGCTACTGCATGACACCTCCGGCCGACCACTCGGACGCAGCAGTCTCTCTGCAACCCGTGCGCGGTACCGGCATCGCCGCCGTGGCCAAGCACGCATCTGCTGCAGTGTCGTTCCGCACGCTGCTGATGAAAGAGATGTTGCGCTTCTGGAAGGTGAGCTTTCAGACGGTTGCCGCGCCGATACTGACGGCGGTGCTGTACCTGCTGGTGTTCGGTCACGTTCTCGAAGAACACGTGCAGGCTTTGCCGGGAGTCAGCTACACGGCATTTTTGATTCCGGGGCTGGTGATGATGTCGGTGCTGCAGAACGCGTTTGCGAACTCCTCATCGAGCCTGATCCAGTCGAAAATCATGGGCAGCTTGATTTTCATACTGCTACCTCCGTTTTCGCACTGGCAATTGTTCGGCGCGTACGTGGCTGCGTCGGTTGTGCGTGGGATCGTGGTGGGCCTCGGTGTATTTTTGATCACTGTATGGTTTGCGCCGCCGAGTTTTGCCGCGCCTTTATGGATCATTGCGTTCGGATTGCTGGGAGCTGCGATGCTCGGAACGCTCGGCCTGATCGCTGGCATTTGGGCAGACAAGTTCGATCAATTGGCGGCGTTTCAAAACTTCATCGTGATGCCCGCAACATTTTTGTCGGGTGTCTTTTACTCGGTTCACAGCCTGCCAACCTTCTGGCGTACGGTCTCGCACTTCAACCCATTTTTCTACATGATCGACGGCTTTCGCTACGGCTTTTTCGCGCAGTCCGATGTCAACCCCTGGGTAAGCCTCGCCGTGCTTTCATTCGCTTTCGCTGTCGTGGCCGGCATTGCGGTCAGCTTGCTGGCGCGCGGTTTCAAGCTGAGAAATTGATGGAACCTACCCCGGATGACATCGAGCGCTACATCGCGCAGGGACTCGATTGCGAAGTAGTTAAAGTCTCCGGCGACGGCCGGCACTTCGAAGCGCTGATCGTCAGCTCGGCTTTTGAGGGTCAGTCCCGTATAGCGCGGCACCAGCACGTTTATCGTGCGCTTGGCGACCGCATGCGGCAGGAGATCCACGCTTTATCTATGCGAACGCTGACACCCGCCGAATACGGCACAGCCAAGTCGTGAGTTCACGCTGTCTTCATTCGAACTTCGCGCGCGGTTCGCTTTGACGCGCGAGGCTTGCAGTCGATAGCCCGCGTCGTGCGGGCGCACCTGCAAGGAGCTTCGAATGCCCGACACTCTTACCGGCGTCCCTTTAACCGCCCGCTTCACCCGTGCCGTACAGTTCCGCACCTCGTTAAATCGGCCTCGTGCTATTGAATCGGCCGACTTTGTTGGCGCGATGGACAAACTGAAAATTCGTGGCGGTAGACCTCTCGGTGGCGAGATCA
>DATEOP010000176.1:0-5051 GCA_035274065.1 Burkholderiaceae bacterium | reverse complement strand
GAACCGCTGTGCGACTTCGCGCAGCCGATTCGAATTGGAGCTGTTCTCGCTGCCGACGACAATCACGACATCGACTTGCGGCGCCATGAACTTGACCGCATCCTGTCGGTTCTGCGTCGCGTAGCAAATGTCGGCTTTTTTCGGCGCGGCAATCGACGGGAAGCGTCGCTTCAGTGCCGCGATGATCGAGGCAGCGTCGTCCAGCGACAAAGTGGTTTGAGTCACGTAGGCGAGAAGTTCCGGTGATCGGACCTGCAGGCGTTCAACGTCTTCGACGCATTCGACCAGATGCATGCCACCTTCGGACTGCCCCATCGTGCCTTCAACTTCAGGGTGGCCAAGGTGCCCAACCATCACAATTTCGCGTCCAGCGGCACGCAGTTTTGCGACTTCAACGTGCACTTTTGTGACCAGCGGGCATGTCGCGTCGAAGACGCGCAATCCCCGTTGCTGCGCGTCGCGTTGCACGGCCTTCGAAACCCCGTGCGCCGAAAAAACGACGATCGCGCCGGTCGGCACCTGATCGAGGTCGTCGATGAACACAGCACCCTTGGTTCGTAAATCGTCGACAACGTATTTGTTGTGGACGATTTCGTGCCGGACGTAGATCGGCGCTCCGTGCACGGCCAGCGCTCGCTCGACAATCTCGATCGCACGGTCGACACCCGCACAGAACCCGCGCGGCTGCGCCAGCACAACTTCCATCGCTTCCAATGACTGCTCAGACATCGCGCTACGATCTTCACTTTCCCGCGGCAAGCAGTTTAGTCGAGACACGCAGGTGGCAATCAAGGATTGGCCCGAAGGCGAACGTCCGCGCGAGCGTCTGCTTGCAAGCGGCGCGCATGCGTTATCAGACGCCGAGTTGCTCGCAGTGTTCCTGCGCACCGGGACGCCCGGACGATCCGCGATCGACCTGGGTCGCGACGCACTGGCGCGCTTTGGCGGGCTCAACGGGTTATTTGCAGCCGACGCCGTGACGCTGGCCAAAGTCGGCGGCTTTGGACCCGCCAAGTACACGCAGTTGCAAGCCGTGCTTGAACTGGCACGGCGGGCGCTGCACGAGGATGTCAAGCGCGACACGCCACTGTCATCCCCCGGCAAGGTGCGCGATTACCTGCGCCTGACGCTGGCGCGGCTCGAACATGAAGTATTCGTCGCGCTCTACATGGACTCGCAGAACAAGTTGATCGCGACCGAAGAGCTTTTCCGCGGCACGCTGACCCAAACGAGTGTTTATCCGCGCGAGGTCGTCAAGGGTGCGCTAAAGCACAACGCGGCAGCGATTATTTTTGCTCATAATCACCCATCGGGCGTCGCCGAGCCGAGTCGCGCCGATGAATTGTTAACGTTGAGTCTGAAGCAGGCGCTGTCGCTTGTTGACGTAAAGGTGCTGGATCATCTGATCGTCGCCGGCACGGCCACCGTATCGTTTGCTGAGCGCGGGTTGCTCTAGCTCAGGCGTTGCCAAACCTTTATACTGCGCGGCTTTGCGCAATCTGCACGGATTGAAGGAGTCAGCGATGGCACGCGTGTGTCAGGTGACGGGCAAACGGCCGATGACCGGCAACAACGTTTCGCACGCCAATAATCGAACCAAACGCAGGTTCATGCCGAATCTGCAATATCGCCGTTTCTGGATCGAAGGCGAAAATCGCTGGGTGCGCCTGCGCGTCACGAATGCAGCGCTGCGCACGATCGACAAGCTGGGCATCGACGCTGTCCTAGCCGATCTACGCGCCCGCGGCGAAATTTAAGACCCGGAAGGAGTACGACGATGGCCAAAGGCGCTCGCGAAAAAATCAAACTGGAATCGACGGCCGGTACCGGCCATTTTTATACGACAACGAAGAATAAGAAGACCACGCCGGACAAGCTGCAGTTCAGCAAGTTCGATCCGGTGGCACGCAAGCACGTTGCCTATAAAGAGATCAAGCTGAAATAGTTGGCTGTCCGATAAACCAAAAAAGCCCGGCGTTGCCGGGCTTTTTTCTTTGGAGCGCGGAAGCTACGCCGACGCGTGCCGGTAGCTGCGCATCCTAAGCGCTGCTTCCTGCAGCGCATGGATACCACTTGCCTCGGCGCGGTGAATCCAGTCCTGCAGGTGCGCCAACATCTGTTCTCGCGAAGCCGAGGAACGCTCCCAAGTGGCAAGCAGCTCGGTGCGCATTTCGACCAGCGTCTTCATCACGCCGCTGCGCTTCATCATGTCCGACAACGAATGCTGCTCATGCGTTGCGAGTTGCGAAACATCGCCCTTGCGCAATACACGCCTTAAGCGAGCAAAGCGCGCATGCTCGTCGCCCGAAAGTCGAAGCTTCTGCAATTCATCACGGTGCGCAATTTTCAATGACCGGGCGTATTTCGCCAATAGATCATAGCGATTCGAAATGACTGCCTGCAGGGTTTCAAGATCGATTGATCGCTTCGGCTCGGCAACCTTGGGCGTCGGGGCGACGCGCAAGACTTTCGCGAGCCCCAGTGCTTGCAAGCAACGGATATAAACCCAGCCAATATCGAACTCGTGCCACTTGGTCGAGAACTTGGCCGAGGTCGGATACGTGTGGTGATTGTTGTGCAGTTCTTCGCCGCCGATCCAGATGCCCCATGGAACGATGTTATTGCTGGCATCGGGTGAGTCGTAGTTGCGATATCCCCACCAGTGGCCAATGCCATTGATGATGCCGGCGGCGTGCACCGGAATCCAAAGCATCTGGATGCCCCAAATCGCAAGACCGGCGTAGCCGAACAGAATCAAGTCTGCGCCGACCATCAAGCCGACGCCCTGCCAGGTGAAGCGCGAGAAAATATTGCGCTCGATCCAATCGTTTGGCGTTCCGTGACCGTAGCGTCTGAGCGTGTCGGCGTTCTTCGCCTCTTCCATGTAAAGCTCTGAGCCGGTTAATAGCACGGCTTTGATGCCACGCGTCTGAGGGCTGTGCGGGTCCTCGTCAGTTTCGACGCGCGCGTGATGCTTGCGGTGAATCGACACCCACTCCTTGGTCAGCATTCCCGTTGTCAGCCATAGCCAGACTCTAAAAAACATCGCTGCGGCGGGATGAAGGTCAAGCGCGCGATGCGCTTGGCTGCGATGCAGGAAAATCGTCACGCTGGCGATGGTGATGTGTGTCAGCACAAGCGCCGCGACGATGAGCTGCCACCAACTTAACTGCAGCAGACCACCATCCAAGAATTCAAGCAGGTACATTCAGATTCCCAGTAAGTAACTCAGTTACGCCACACGTCAGAACCGCGGCAAACAGGATAGTTCAGCGACCGCTCAGGTGAATAGCCGCCATATTGTACGCAGCGCACCGCCTGAAAGCGCCCGCAATTGGGCGTAGCGCTGCCTTTTTCGAGCAATTGCCCTATTTACGAACGCCGGAGGAACTGCCCGCGACCAGCGACATCGCATCTCCCACCGACGTGATCCGTACATCGCGCTGCGGCGCAGGGATCACGATCCCTGCATCGTGAAACCGCTTCAAGACGGTGCGCGCAATTTCGGATCGGATCGCCAGGCTTCCGGCCTCAGGGTCCCGAATCCAGAAGCCGACTTGCAAGTCGACGCCGTCGGCGCTGAAGCCGGTAATGAATGCGCTCGGAGACGGGTCGGCGAGCACCCGTGACTGCGCTGTGGCAGCCTCAACCAAAATTTGCAGCGCACGGTCGACGTCGGCACTGTAGGCAACCGATAACTTAACGACGACCTGAACCGTCGTATTGCTGTAAGAGTGATTGATAACGGGCGTACTCACTAACATCTCATTGGGGACGATGGTTTCAGTGCCATCGAGGGACTTCATTACCGTGTAGCGGGCGTTGATTTGCGATACGGCGCCATAGAACTTGTCGACGGTGATCATGTCGCCGATCGACAGGCTGCGATCGAGCAGAATGATGAAGCCACTGACGTAGTTGCTCGCGATCCGCTGCAGCCCAAGTCCAAGGCCCACGCCGAGCGCGCCACCGAAGACCGATAGCACCGTCAGATCGATGCCGACCAGCGATAGCGCCAGCAACACGGCGAGCAACGTCAGTATCGCTTTAATCAGTCGCGCCAGGACGACGCGAGAATTAGGCGCCAGGGCTTTCGTACCCATCAGCCGTGCTTCGACCACCGAGCCCGCCCAAAGCGCCGCAAGCACGGTGAAAAGGACACTGAATGCGCCGGCCAAGACATCCCATAGCGTCAACGCCGTCCTGCCGAGCGGAAACCGAATCGAATCTAGATGTCCGATCAGATCCTGAAGCAGCCCCGTCACATGCAGCGCAACGACGAGCCAGATCGTCAGGCCAATCGCAATCTCGAATGTGCCGAGCCATGCAGCGCGCGGCAGCGAGCGGCGCAATACGTACAACAACAATCGAATCGCAGCCATCGCGCAAAGCAACAACAATGCGAGTCGCAAGAGGTGCGCTTGCTCCCAGCGCACGGCCCCGGCGAAATACAGGCCCAGTCCTCCGAGGATAAGAAGCAGCATCGCGGTGACCGGAAAGGCCAGGCGGCGGAAACCATCGATCGAAAACTTCAAAACGTCGACGCGGACACCGTGCTTGTCGGACATTGCGGCAGCCAGGCGATCACGGATGCGCTGCTCAATGTGGCGCGCGTAAAGCCAGGCTCCAAGCAATGCGAGGGCGATAACAACCAATTGCCAGGCCTGCGCCGCGTGTAAGTCGTTGCGCAACGAGCGGACAACTTCTTCGAACAGTGTCGGTCGGTTCATCGTCTGATTACCTACGCTCGAATACCGCGGCGAAAAAACCGTCGGTACCGTGCAGATGAGGCAGCATGACGAAATAAGGCGCGAAGCGTGCCGCCTGCTCGACATCGATCGACTGCGCGCGCAATACAGTCGCTGCCGGCACCAGCTGAAAATCGGGATGCTCGGCCAGAAATGCTTCGGCGACGGCCTGATTTTCCTGCATCAGTAGTGAACAGGTCGCGTAGACAAGCCGTCCGTCCGGCTTCAGCAAGCGCGCTGCCGCACGCAGTATCGAATGCTGCAGGCCATTGACGCGTACGAGCTCGGCTTCGCTAAAGCGCC
>DATEOP010000175.1:0-2953 GCA_035274065.1 Burkholderiaceae bacterium | reverse complement strand
GCGTTCGGGCGTCGGCCCTTCGTGCACGCGATACAGTCCCGCGTGTTTGGCGCGTCCAATAAAGTCGGCCGTGCAGACGTTGGCGGCCAGCATGCACTCCTCGATCAGCTTGTGTGCGTCGTTACGAGTGCGCGGAACGATCTTCTCGATGCGGCCATTCGGGTCGCACACGATGTAGGTCTCGGTCGTATCGAGGTCGATTGCGCCGCGCGCATCACGGGCGCGCTTCAGCAATTCATAAAGCGCGTACAGATTCTGCAGATGCGGCAGCACGCTCGCCAGCCGCTGCGCGTCCGTACTATCGGGCGCCGACAGTGCTTCCCAAACTTCGGTGTAAGTCAGCCGCGCCCGCGAGTGCATCACCGCGGGATAAAACTGGTAGGCCTCGAGCGCCCCCTTGTTCGTGACGACGCAATCGCACACCACCACGAGCCGATCCACCTCGGGCTTAAGCGAGCACAAGCCGTTGGATAGCTTCTCCGGCAGCATCGGAATCACTCGGCGTGGAAAGTACACCGAGGTCGAACGGTTTTGCGCTTCAACGTCGAGCGCATCGCCCGGCTTCACATAATGGCTTACGTCAGCTACTGCGACGATCAGCCGCCACCCTTTACGGCGGCCTGCCTGCATCAACGGTTCGCAGTAAACCGCGTCGTCGAAATCGCGCGCATCTTCGCCGTCGATTGTCACGAGCGGAATGTCGCGCAGGTCGACCCGCCCACGAAGATCCTTAGGTAACACCGTATCCGGCAGCGATTCGGCCAAGCGGGCAGTCGCATTCGGGAACTCATGCGGCACCGCGAATTTGCGAACTGCAATTTCGATTTCCATGCCCGGATCGTCGATGGCCCCGAGCACTTCGATGACTCGCCCGACCGGCTGCACATAACGCTGCGGTTGCTGAAGGATTTCGACGACGACCACCTGTCCCGGCTCAGCCGAAAGAGATGCGCCGGGAGGCACCAAGATGTCGTGCGCAATGCGTTGATCCTCAGGCACGACGATCGTTACACCGCGCTCGTTCAGCAGACGTCCGACCAGCCTATTGGTACGGCTCTCGATGACCTCGACAATTTCGCCTTCAGGCCGACCGCGCCGATCGGCGCCGGTGATACGGGCCAGAACACGATCGCCGTGCAGCACCTTGGCCATCTCGTGTTCAGACAGAACAAGATCGGGACCGGCGTCATCGCGAATCAGAAAGCCGAAGCCATCTCGATGGCCCTGCACCTGACCGGACAACAGATTGGCGCGTGCCGCGACAAGCAACAGACCGGCGCGGTTGCGCACGATGCGGCCGGCCCGCTCGAGCTCTTCAAGCTCTCGATTGAACGCTTCGACATCGTCGCCCGTCGCGCCAAGCCGCTCGGCGAGCTCGCCCGGCGGCAGCGGTGTGCGCGCCGCGGTTAGTACTTCCAAGATCGCATCGCTATTCGTGCGATTTATTTTTTTGTTCACACTTTCTTTCCGTGGCCGCGGTTGTGCAGACCACTTTATCTACAACATACTTTATTTGACTAGATACTTGCCACCGCTAGAATTCGCGGCTTGCCCAGGTGGCGAAATTGGTAGACGCACTAGGTTCAGGTCCTAGCGGTGGCAACACTGTGGGGGTTCGAGTCCCTTCCTGGGCACCAAAGCTTTTAGTCAGGGAAGCCGTCGCGCTTTGCGGTCCGGCAACGGATTTATTTTTGTCGTAGGCGTTCGGCCAGCTTCTCGGGGCCCATTGCGTCGTACACCTCAAACGGCTGATGAATCCAAGGATTCGTCGGTAGGTACTGAACGAAGTAGTCAGGCTTGAACGACGAGTCTCCCTTGTACCAAATGACGGCGGTTTTGACTTCTTCAATCGCCGAATAGCGCGATCTTAAGTGCTCGACGACCTTTGACAGCGTCACTCCCGAGTCGACAAGATCATCGACCAACAGCAGATTTCCGCGTAGCGCATCGCTCGTCATCGTGATGTATTCGCCGATGTCCAGCTGACCTTGGCGGGTGCCTGCTGCGGCTCGGTACGAGCTCGCGGCGAGAATCGCCAGGGGCACGTCGTAGATACGCGATATCACGTCGCCGACCCGCAGCCCACCGCGAGCAAGGCACAGCAGCGAATCAAAGTGCCAGTTTGATTCGTGCACCTGAAGGCAAAGCCGCTCGATAGAGCGGTGATACTCGTTCCAGTCGACGTACAGGTCAGACTCTGAACGCGCGGGGTGGGTCATAAGTGGAACGGGTGACGCAATACGATCGTCTGCTCGCGATCGGGGCCGGTCGAAACGAGATCGATCGGTACACCTAGTACCTCGGAGAGCCGGTCGAGATAACGCTGCGCGCCACCGGGCAAATCCTTCCAGTGCTGCACACCGAGTGTGGAGGCACTCCAGCCATCGAACTGTTCATACACGGGCTCGCAGCGGCTGACTGCATCGGCACCATAAGGAAGAATGTCAACCTCCTTGCCGTCCATTCGATAGCCGATGTTGAGCATCACTTGCGGCAAACCGTCGAGAACATCGAGCTTTGTAATGCACAAGCCCGTCGTTCCGTTCAGTTGGACTGCACGCTTTAGGCCCGCTGCATCGAACCAACCACAGCGGCGCGGCCGGCCCGTCACCGAGCCGAACTCCTGACCGTTGTTGCGCAGATGATCTCCCGTGGCGTCCGTCAACTCGGTGGGAAACGGGCCCGATCCGACACGTGTCGAATACGCCTTGGTGATGCCGAGCACGTAGTCGAGCCGCTGCGGCGCGACACCGGACCCCGCCGATGCCGCACCAGCGACGGTGTTGCTTGAAGTCACGTACGGATAAGTGCCATGGTCGACGTCGAGCAGAGCGCCTTGCGCGCCTTCGAACAGCAGACGGGCGCCGGTGGCCATCACGCTGTTTAGCTTGTACGAAACATCGATGATCAGTGGACGCAGTCGATCGGCGAGCGCGAGCGTCTCGTCAATGAC
>DATEOP010000174.1:0-17582 GCA_035274065.1 Burkholderiaceae bacterium | reverse complement strand
TTGACATAGTCACGCGTTTCATTAAAAGGAATCGTCTCGGCGAATACCGCTCCTTCTATGGGCTTCGCGAGCGATGCGCGCCACGCGCGCGGGCGACCCGGTCCGGCGTTGTAAGCGGCGGTAGCGAGAACCGGCGAGCCATCCAGATCATCGAGCACCATTTTGAGGTAACCCGTGCCCAGTTGCAGATTGACGTCGAGTTCGCTGACGCGGGCGGGTGTGAAGTTGGCAATGTTCAAACGCTTCGCGACGTAGCGTGCCGTTGCCGGCATCAACTGCATCAGTCCGGCGGCGCCAACCGATGAACGCGCGTCCATGATGAACCGCGATTCCTGCCGAATCAGCCCGTAGATCCAGTTCTCGTCGAGGCCAAGCGGCGTCGAATATTGAATCAGCGATTCGCGAAACGGCGCCGGAAACCGCTGCGTAAAGTCGAACTCGGACTTCGTGCGATCCGATGTACTGATCATCCGGTCAAGCACGCCGCGCTTGCGCGCAAACTCGGCCGCCGCCAGCAATTGACGATCGTTGAGCCCGCGCATCTGCCAGTTCCATTCGCGATTGCCCTCGACCCGCATTCCAAGCTCATAAAACTTGAACGCGCGCGCAAACCCGATGTTCGATTCGAACGGTGCGATCTCTTCCGCAGTCGGGGCTTCCGCACGCGGCGGTATTGCAAGCGGTTGCGCAAGCTCCTCGGCTGCAAGCTGCCCGTAAAAATGAAACTGCGCCGCGATCCGCGCGAACTGTTCCTGCGCTTCGGCTGCCCGCCCCAACTGTCGCAACGCACGTCCGTGCCAGTAAACCCATGTCGGATCATCACGCAGGGCGGTCGGCATGCGGTCAATGACTGCCTTGACAGTCTTCCAGTCGCTCGCGCGCAGCGCACTGCGCACCTGCCACTCGAGCACCTCGTCCACTCGAGCTGCATCCGGCCCGATGCCTACGTGTTCGCCGCCACGGCGATACCAATCGTTCGCTTCGCGCATCAGTCGCAACGCTGCCATGTGGCCGATTCGCCCCCAGACGATGCCGCGCTGCTCGGGCGTTAGCAATAAGTTCAGAGCGCCCGCATATTCGGCTGCGTCCTGCGGGTTGTCGCGTGCGAGACGAACGACCGCAACCATCGCAAGCTCGCGCTGAACTTCGGTCAGCCGACGCTCGTGCGCTGTTAGAAACGCCGCTGGCCGATCGATCGCCTGCGTTAATAGTTTTTGATCGACCGGGTGACCGTTCGAGTCGAGGGCGCGCGCTCCGATGCGCTTGGCGATGTCGAGTTGATTCTGCTCGACCAGTGCCCGCACGCGGTCCCATACCGAAACGCGGTTGTCCGCGAGCAGCGCCTCGGTCAGCGCGATGCAGCCCTCACCGGCAGTATTGGTCGTGTTTGCGAGCAACTGTCGCGCTTCGCGTGCGAAAGCCTCGGCTTGCTTGGCAACAGCGCGCCGGTACTTTGACAATGCCGAGTAGCAGCGAAATTGCGCGTCATCGGTCCACCAGGCAAGCTGGGCGGCTTCGCGTTCGAACCCGTGGTAGTCGCCGCGGCTCGCCATCGCAAGAGCAACATCGAAGCGCAACCGATCTGCAATATAAGAGCCGGCATGACGGTTCATGAACTGCGCTACCTCCGCCGTTGCTCTAGGTTCCGGACCGCGAATAGAAGCAAGCAGCTGCCAGTATTCGATGTAGGCAGCCAAAGGATGATTGCTCAGCCGTGCGGCCGCCTGCGCGAGGCGCTCGCGGTCGCCGGTTCGAACGGCGTCGCGCGCGCTCAGAAACGCCTGGTCGGAAGCGGACAGCTCGGTTGCAGATGACGCAGGCGTGCGAACCGGTGCGGCCAGCGCTACCAGCGGGACAAGAACAACTAATGCCAGCGTATAGACTGCAGTTCGAACTTTCATCGGACGCGAATTAGATCATGCACTGCGCGCGTGAAGCCGACAATTGCGCCTGATGTGCAGCATTTATTCGTGGCATAAGGCGTCGATTGGATAGTAGAGCCCACAAGAAGTTGCAGCGCGCGCGGCTGACCGAGTCGCGCGACGCACTCATCGATCGCGAAAAGCTTGAAGCAGCGGTGCAACGCCGTGTAGCGGAGTGGCTACAACAAGCCGATGTGCATGCGCTGGGGTTTTACTTTCCGATTCAGGGTGAGCCCGATCTGCGCGCGGTCATAGCTGCGTGGCTGACGTCGGATTCGCGGCGCGTTGCGGCCCTGCCTGTTATCGATGGCAAGGTGCTCGCATTTCGCGCCTGGACAGCGGATTCGCCGATGCGCGCCGGCGAGTTCGGAATCCCGGTGCCGGCACAGGGCCGAACAGTGCAGCCCGAGTGCCTGTTGATTCCGTGCCTCGGCTTTGACGAACAACGCTTCCGCCTTGGTTACGGCGGTGGCTACTACGACCGGACACTGGCCGCGCTGATCCCGTTTCCGCTCGTCGTCGGCGTTGCATTCGAAGCGGCACGGTTGCAAACGATCGGACCACAGCCGCACGACATAAAAATGGACGTCGTTATCACCGAAGCCGCGGTGTATTAGCCCATCAGCTTTGCAAAGCTGCATTCACATCACGTCTGCCGCAGCGGTCCATGCTCGAATTCCCCACGGACCCAGTCGCAGAATGCCGTAACGTGCGCGGTGTCCTTCGTGTTTACATTCGTGATCAGCGCGTACTGATATCCGGTCGGCATTCTGAGTTTCGGAAAAGGCGCCATCAACTCGCCACTCGCGACAAGCTCGTCGACGAAAGGCGTACGCGTTAGCACAACACCCTGGCCGCGCACGGCGGCTTGCACCGATTGGTCGACAAATGTGAACATCAAACGCGGTACCGGCGGGGCGGAGCGCACGCCGGCAAATTCAAACCATTTCGGCCAAGCGCTGGATGCGGACGTAGGCAACGACTCGTCGAGCTCCAGTAGCGGCAGTTTGAAAAGGTCCTGCGGTTTCTTCAATGCGGTCCCGCTTCGTTCGAGCAGCAGTGGCGACAGTGCGGGCATGACCTCCTCGTGATGCAGCAGTACTGCACCGTTGGGCAGCGAAGTCGAACGCGTCCAGCGAATTGCCACGTCGACGCCCTCGGCGTCGATATCAATGAAACGGTCGCTGGCGTCGATGCGCAGTTCGATCTGCGGATGCTCGCGCTGAAACATCGCCAGGCGCGGCACCAGCCAAAGCGAAGCGAACGACGCATAGGTTGTAATCGTCACCCGTGCCGCATTCCGCGGCCCGCGAATGTCTTCCACAGCGCGATCGATCTGTTTGAGCGCCTGTTGGGCTGCCTGAAAGAGCCGCTGGCCCGCCGCGGTCAGCGCCAGCGACCGAGTTTGCCGTGCAAAAAGGGCGGTGCCGATTTGACGCTCGAGTTCTGCCACCTGTCGACTGATCGACGACTGCGTCAGGTTGAGCTCGGTAGCCGCCAGCGTAAATGACATTCGCCGCGCCGATGCTTCAAAACCGCGCAGAGCGCTCAGTCCGATCGAGCGCTCGCGGCGGGAGGGACCAGCAGCACGAGGGGATTTCATCGAGTCACGATACATGCAAAAAGCGCATGCATCAACTGCGATTATTTCGTTTGTCAGCGCTGATGCAGAGGCATTTAATGCACTTCATCGCAGCGTAGGCATGCGAAAAGCGCAGAGGAGTAAAAAAATGGAATATCAAGCGACAGTATTGAAAACCCTCAGCTTGGCCGGCGGCACACTCGTTCCTTTTTCCTCGATACGAGGCGAACGAGTCCGTGTCTTGTCAGGTCGCGTCTGGTTGACCGAGGAAGGTGATCTGCATGACGCGTTGCTGGCCAGCGGTGAAGAGGTTGCGCTCGGCGGGCACGGACTGGCCGTGATCGAAGCGCTTTCCGCCGCTCGCGTGCAGCTTCTTCAGCCCCAGCGACTGTGGGATGCGCTGCAAGATGGGGTGAAACGAGTGGCGCGCCGGGTCGGGAAGTTCTGGCGGCAGCCGTTTAATCAGCCGAACGCAGCGCGCTCGAACGACTACGCATTAGCGCAGGCGCTCGCACAATTCGACGGTAGCCTCGGCCTGGTTCAGCGTGTAAAAGTGCAGACCGGGTGCGCCGGCCGCAATCAGGCGCTCGCATAGGTCGGTTACCACGTCCAGTCCAAACTCGCGAATCGACGCGCGGTCATCGCCGAAGCTTTCGAGGCGGCGTCTCACCCAGCGCGGAATCTCAGCACCGCATGCATCGGAGAAGCGTGCCAGCTGCGTATAGCTGACGATGGGCATGATGCCCGCCACGATCGGCACGTTGCATCCCAGTGCACGAACATCATCAACGAAACGGGAATACGCATCGAAGTTATAGAAGTACTGCGTGATCGCCGCGTCGGCGCCCGCGTTGACCTTTCGCACGAAGCTTCGCAGATCCTCCGCCGGCGACGGTGCTTGCGGGTGATATTCGGGATATGCGGCGACTTCTATTTCGAACCAGTCTCCCGTTTCGGCGCGAATGAATTCGACAAGCTGGTTGGCGTATTGAAAGTCTCCGGCCCCGCCGGCAGCGCCCGAAGGCACGTCACCGCGTAAGGCAACGAGGCGGTGAATGCCATGGCCACGGTAGGCCTCGAGCAGCGCTCGCACCGAATCACGCGACGTCCCAATGCACGAGATATGCGGCGCGACGGACAATCCTTCGCGGTGAATTTCCATCACCGTATTCAGCGTGCCTTCACGCGTCGAGCCACCGGCACCGAACGTCACTGAAAAATACTCGGGCTTCAGTCGGGCGAGCTGCGTGCGAGCAGCACGCAGCTTGGTCGCTCCTTCGGCCGTGCGCGGCGGAAAAAACTCGAAGCTGATGTTGTCCAAATGCTTCTTAGTTGCGCTTATTTTTTGTCCGGAATCAGCATCGACAACAGCCATGCGATAACGCTATACAAAAGCGCACCCACAAATGCAGAGCCGAAGCCGCCGACATTGAACCCCGGTAGCAGCGTCGCAACGGCCCAGAAGAGCAGCGCGTTGATGACCAGCAGGAACAAGCCCAGCGTCAGGATCGTGACCGGCAGCGTCAGAATCACCAGAATGGGCTTGATCAGCGCGTTGACCAAGCCCAGCACCAGTGCGGCGACCGCCGCTGCTTGCCAGTCCTGAATCTGTACACCCGGGAACAAGTAGGCGACCGCCAGAAGCGCGATCGCATTCAGAATCCAAACCAGCAGTAGCCGCATAGCAATCTCCAGCGCACGTTAGTAGCGATAGTGGTCGGGCTTGTACGGTCCTTCCTTTGCCACGCTGATATAGCGCGCTTGCGCGTCGCTAAGCTCGGTCAGCTGCGCATTGAGCTTCTTCAACTGGAGTCGCGCCACTTTCTCGTCGAGGTGTTTCGGCAGAACATAGACACCCACCGGGTACTTGTCGGTGTTGGTGAACAGTTCGATCTGCGCGATCACCTGGTTGGCGAACGAGCTTGACATCACGTAGCTCGGATGCCCGGTACCGCAGCCCAGGTTCACCAATCGACCCTCGGCCAGCAGGATGATTCGCTTGCCGTTCGGAAAGATGATGTGATCGACCTGCGGCTTGATGTTCTCCCAACGGTACTGCTTGATTCCCGCGATATCGATCTCGTTATCGAAGTGGCCGATGTTGCATACGATCGCCTGATCCTTCATCTTGGCCATGTGATCGTGCGTGATCACATGAAAGTTGCCGGTCGCAGTCACAAAGATGTCTGCCTTGTCCGCGGCGTAATTCATCGTCACCACGCGATAGCCTTCCATTGCGGCCTGCAGCGCGCAGATCGGATCGATCTCGGTTACCCAGACCTGCGCCGACAAAGCGCGCAGTGCTTGCGCCGATCCTTTGCCCACGTCGCCGTAGCCCGCAACTACCGCAACCTTTCCAGCAATCATCACATCGGTCGCGCGCTTGATGCCGTCGACCAGAGATTCGCGACAACCGTACAGATTGTCGAATTTGCTCTTCGTCACCGAGTCATTGACGTTGATCGCCGGAAACGCAAGCTTGCCTTCCTTGGCCATCTGATACAGGCGCTTGACGCCGGTCGTCGTTTCCTCGGTCACGCCCTTGATCTTTGCCAGCCGCGTCGAATACCAGGAGGCATCGCGTGCGAGCTTCGCCTTGATTGAAGCGAATAGAAACTCTTCTTCTTCGCTGCCGGGCTTCGAAATCACGCTAGTGTCTTTTTCGGCTTTGCTTCCCAGGTGCAGCAGCAGCGTGGCGTCGCCGCCGTCGTCGAGAATCATGTTGCTGTAACCGCCGTCCGGCCACTCGAATATCCGATGGGTGTAGTCCCAGTAATCGGCCAGCGACTCGCCTTTGACCGCAAACACAGCTGTCCCGCTGGCGGCGATGGCAGCTGCAGCGTGATCCTGCGTCGAAAAAATGTTGCAGCTTGCCCAGCGAACCGTTGCTCCTAATGCCTGCAGCGTTTCGATCAGCACCGCAGTTTGAATCGTCATGTGCAGGGAGCCGGTGATACGCGCACCGCGCAAGGGCTGGGAGCTCGCATACTCATCACGAATCGCCATCAGTCCGGGCATCTCGGTCTCGGCGATGCGAATTTCCTTGCGGCCCCATTCGGCCAGTGCAAGATCGGCGACGGCGCAGTCGCTCGAGGTTTGCTCACCAGGCTTTAAAGCGGTGGGTTTTAATACGGCGCTCATCTCGCGGCTCCTTTAAGGGTTCGCGAGCGCCGTTATTGCAGTCCGGTGAGTTCCGAACCGCTTCGAGCCTGGCAGTCTGGGCGACTGTCGCAACGCTCCTCGAAGCAAACCGAAGTATAAGGCAGGCTACCGAAGCCAGCAGCAGGATTTTCATGACAAAGCACGAGCATGCTGAGTGACATTGAAATCGCGCAACGCGCGACATTACGACCCATCGTTGAGTTGGCACGCGAGCGGCTGAAGATTCCGGAGCGTGAGCTCGAACCTTTCGGCCGCTATAAGGCCAAGCTGTCGCTGGCACACATTGCGCGTTTGGCGGACCGACCCGACGGCAAACTCATTCTTATGAGCGGCATCAGCCCGACACCTGCGGGGGAGGGCAAGTCGACGACGACGGTAGGACTGGGCGATGCGCTAAACCGGATCGGCAAGAACGCGATCGTGTGTCTGCGCGAGCCGTCGATCGGGCCGGTGTTCGGGATGAAGGGCGGCGCTGCGGGCGGCGGGTACGCGCAGGTCGTGCCAATGGAAGACATCAACCTGCATTTCACCGGCGATTTCAGCGCGATCGCGCTCGCTCATAACCTGCTGGCTGCGCTGATCGATAACCATATTCATCACGGCAACGCACTCGGCATCGACCCTCGCCGCATCACGTGGCGCCGCGTAGTGGACATGAACGATCGCGCTTTGCGTGATATCACGATCGCGCTTGGTGGGCCGGGTAACGGCTACCCGCGTCAAGATGGCTTCGATATTGTGGTCGCGTCGGAGATTATGGCGATCCTGTGCCTGGCCGATGATCTTGCCGATCTGAAGCAAAGGATCGGACGCATCGTCGTTGGCTACACGCGCGACCAGCAGCCGATCACAGCCAGCCAGCTCAAAGCACAAGGCGCGATGACCGCACTGCTGCGCGACGCCATCAAGCCCAACCTGGTGCAAACACTCGAGAACAATCCGGCATTTATCCACGGCGGGCCTTTTGCCAACATCGCTCACGGTTGCAACTCAGTCATCGCCACTCGGACTGCGCTAAAGCTGAGTGACTATGTCGTCACCGAGGCAGGTTTCGGGGCCGATCTAGGCGCCGAAAAGTTTGTCGATATCAAATGCCGTAAGTCGGGTTTGCGGCCGGATATCGTTGTGCTTGTCGCCACGATACGTGCGCTGAAGTTCCATGGCGGTGTCGACGTAAAGGCGTTGCAGGTCGAAGATCTGCCGCGTCTGGAAAAGGGCATTGCCAACCTTGAGCGCCATATCAATAACGTGCGCAATCATTACGGCTTGCCGTGCATCGTCGCGATCAATCACTTCGTGCACGACACTGATGCGGAGCTGGCGTTGCTTACTCGCAAGCTGGCACATCACGAAGTGCCGCTCGTCGTGGCTCGCCACTGGGCCGATGGCGGCAAAGGCGCCGAAGCGCTGGCGCGCGCCGTCGTAAGCGTTGCGGAGACGACGCCGGCCGATATGCATTTTGTTTACGAAGACAGCGACACGCTGTGGCAAAAGGCAGAAGCGGTCGCAAAGAAGATCTATGGCGCCTCCGAGGTCACCGCGGACACGAAGGTCCGCGCGGAGCTACGCCAGTTGCAGGACCGCGGTTACGGCCACTACCCGGTGTGCATTGCTAAGACGCAGTACTCGTTCTCGACCGATCCGCAGCTGCGCGGCGCACCGAGCGGTCATGCGCTGAATATTCGCGAAGTGCGCCTCGCCGCCGGCGCTGAATTCGTCGTGCTGGTTTGCGGCGACATCCTGACGATGCCGGGCTTGCCGGCACAACCGTCGTCGTCGGCGATCGACGTCGATGATAATGGCCGTATCGTCGGACTGTTCTGACGGCTAGGCCGGAACAGCTTCTCCGGCCCTGCGCTTGATTCCCGCGGCGTCCGCCAGCAACGCGGCACGATCCGTGCGCTCCCAGCTGAACTCCGGCTCATCGCGTCCGAAGTGTCCGTACGCTGCCGTCTTCTCGTAAATCGGTCGAAGCAGGTCGAGCATCTGAATGATTCCTCGCGGGCGCAGATCGAAATGTTCAGCAACCAGCTTGCTGATCTGCTCATCCGGAATCACGCCGGTGCCTTCGGTGTAAACGGTAATGTTCATCGGCTGCGCCACCCCGATCGCGTACGCGACCTGCACCTGGCACTGACGGGCCAGACCGGCGGCGACGACGTTCTTCGCGACGTAGCGCGCGGCGTACGCGGCAGAGCGGTCGACTTTCGAGGGGTCCTTGCCGGAGAACGCGCCGCCGCCGTGTGGGCACGCACCACCGTAGGTGTCGACAATGATCTTGCGGCCAGTAAGACCGCAATCGCCCTGTGGGCCGCCAACGACGAAACGGCCGGTCGGATTGACCAGATAGCGCGTGTTCCTCAGCCATTCCGACGGAAGCGACGGCTTGATGATTTGCTCGATTACCGCTTCGGTAAATTCTTTCTTCATGACCTTGCCGTCGGACATTTCCGGCGCATGTTGCGACGACAGCACTACAGTGTCGATCGACTGCGGCTTGCCGTCGACGTAGCGCATCGTGACCTGGCTCTTTGCATCGGGCCGCAAGTAGGGCATTCGGCCGTCCCGGCGTAAATCGGCCTGGCGCTCGACCAGTCGGTGCGCGTAATAGATCGGCGCCGGCATAAGCTCGGGCGTTTCATCGCACGCATAACCGAACATCAAACCCTGATCGCCGGCGCCCTGATTCAGGTAATCGTCGGAGGCGTGATCGACGCCCTGCGCGATGTCGTTGCTCTGCTTGTCGTAGGCCACGAGCACCGCGCAGCCTTTGTAGTCGATACCGAAGTCGGTGTTGTCATACCCGATGCGCTTGATCGTGCGTCGAGTGACCTCGATGTAGTCGACGTGCGCGTTGGTGGTGATTTCACCGGCGAGCACCACCAGGCCGGTGTTGCACAACGTTTCGGCGGCGACTCTCGAGCGCGGGTCTTGCGCGAGGATCGCGTCCAAAATAGCGTCCGAAATCTGGTCGGACACCTTGTCCGGATGGCCTTCCGACACAGACTCGGAGGTAAAGAGGAAATTGCCTGACATAGTCACTCCTGTGCGAACGTTAGTTGCGTTTCGCACTCTTCAGAGTGCGACGCTTTAGCGGCTGTGTTGTTCTTACTCGGCTATGCTTTGCCGTCTCGCCCCGCAAGTTGTCGTTAACTCGGCGAAGCTGCGATTGTATAGAAACCAGCTAATTAGAGCTTGAGCGCACTCATCGGCAGATTGTCCGCAAACCTGTGGATTGCGCTGATCGATGCGACGTCCCACTGGTCGCAAATCGCACGCACTAGGCTGGCTGCCGTCATCGGCGAACTGCTTTGGTACGTCGTCTTACCTCGAAGGCGAATCACGCTGACCAACCTGCGCTTGTGCTTGCCGGCGCTCAATGATCAGCAGCGGTCGGACGTTGCACGTCACTGCTTTCGAAACATTGCACGCAGCGGACTCGATCGCGCGGTACTGTCAAACGCGGATCAGATGACCGTCGAACGGTACGTCAAGGTGCGCGGTATCGAACACTTGCGGGCAGCGGCCGGGAAGCCGCTGATTTTGATTGCTCCGCACTTTGTCGGCCTTGACGCTGGGGGCATACGTTTCAACACGTTGATGCGCGGCATCTCTATCTACTCAACGCAGACCAACCCGGTCTGGGACGCATGGCTGCTGAAGGCTCGCCAGCGATTTAACGAGCCGGTGCTGGTTGCGCGCCAGGGCGCTGACATGCGCACCGTAATGCGAAGCGTCAAAAGCGGACTTCCGCTGTATTACCTGCCAGACATGGATCTTGGTGCGGCCAATTCGATTTTCGTATCGTTCTTCGGTGTTGCCGCGGCAACGATTCCGATGGTGCCGCGCATAGCGCGCATCGTCGGCGCTCAGGTGATGATGGCGGTGACTGAAATGACCGACGATGGATACATGCTGCATTTCGAGCCGCCGTGGAAGGATTTTCCCGGCGAATCGATCGAAGCCGACACGCAACGCATGAATCATGAAATCGAGCGGTGGGTAAGCAAGATGCCCGATCAGTACATGTGGACTCATAGGCGTTTCAAGACCCGGCCGCCCGGCCTGCCCAGCGTCTACGGTCGGGGGTCTGCCGCGGACCCATCTCGATGAAACTTCGCTTTACGAAGATGCACGGTGCAGGTAACGACTTCGTGATGTTAAATGGAGTGGCGCAGCTCATCGACTTGTCGCCCGCACAGCTGCGAGGGCTCGCCGATCGCCGGTTCGGCGTTGGCGCAGATCAGATTCTGCTGGTCGAGCCGTCCCAGCAAGCCGACGTTGACTTTCATTATCGGATTTTTAACAGCGACGGCGGCGAGGTCGAGCAGTGCGGCAATGGTGCGCGGTGCTTCGTCAAGTTCGCGCACGACGAGGGGCTGACATCCAAGCCGATGATTCGAGTGCAGACGTTAAGCGGCATCATCGAACCGCGGCTGCACGACAATGGCGAAGTCACGGTTGACATGGGAGTGCCGCGCTTTGACCCGGCGGCGGCCGGGTTCGACTCAAGTGGACTGCACCCGATCGTGGAACATGAACAACTGTTGTGGTTCCTTGACGTTGGAAACTCAGCGGCGGTCGCCGTACTGTCGATGGGCAATCCGCACGCAGTACAAACGGTGCGCGATGTCGAAAGCGCCGCCGTCACGATCGACGGGCCGTTGATCGAGCGGCATTATCGCTTTCGCGATCGCGTTAACGCGGGTTTTATGCAGATCGTCGATCGCCATTGCATACGGCTGCGCGTGTGGGAGCGTGGTGCTGGCGAGACGCTCGCGTGCGGTACCGGAGCTTGTGCTGCAGTGGTCAGCGGTATCCGACGCGGATTGCTTGATACTCCGGTTAAAGTTATCGCGCGTGGCGGGGACCTGAAGATCGACTGGCGCTGCGATCTTGACATGCAGCCAGTGCTGATGACCGGCGCAGCTGTGACCGTTTTCAAGGGTGAAATTGAAATCTAACTTCGACGATGTTTCGACGATAAGCAGACCATGACGACTTTGCAGGCCGACGATATTGCGCACTATCTGGCGCGCCATCAGGACTTCTTCGAGCAGCATCCGCAGTTGCTGTCACAGATGCAGTTGCCGCACCCGCATGATGGGCAGGCGATCTCGCTGGTCGAGCGTCAATCGCTGATGCTTCGAGAACGCGTCAAGGCGCTCGAAGGCAGAGTGGCTGAGATGGTCCGCCACGGTCAGGAAAACGACGCGATTTCAGAAAAACTAACGTCCTGGGTGCGTTCGCTGCTGTCCGAGACTGACGAAAGCGCATTGCCCACGACGTTAATCGAGGAGCTGAAGCGGATCTTCGAGGTACCGTATGCGGCGTTGCGCCTTTGGGACGTGAAGTCAGCGCTTCAATCGCTCGACTGCGCGCGGGCCGTTGAAAGCGACACGGTCACCTTTGCCAACAGCATGCGCGTTCCTTTTTGCGGCTCAAACGTTGGCTTTGAGGCAGCCTCGTGGCTTGGTCCGGACGGCGTCGTTAAAAGTGTCGCGCTGCTCCCGCTTCGGGTGGGTGCGCAAATGGAAACGTTCGGCATGCTGGTTCTGGGATCGCCTGACGGCGAGCGATTTCACTCCTCAATGGGAACTGCGTTCTTGGAGCGCATCGGCGAGTTGGCGAGCGCGGCACTGGCGCGTTTGCGTGCCTGATAGCGTGCTGCGTCGATGTCGAACGCTTTGATCGATGCCTTCTTGCTCGAACTCTCGACGCAGCGTCGCGCATCACGCCACACGCTGGCAGCGTATCGGTCGGATCTGGCGACCTTGACCAACTTTGCAGACAGGCGCTCGCTCGCAGCACTGAAGGCCCAGGATATTCGCCACTGCGTCACGAAGCTTCATGCGAGCGGGCTGTCGCCAGCGTCGATCGCACGCACGTTGTCCGCCTGGCGCTCGATGTATCGGTGGCTCTGCGAGCGCGGCGAGGCCGCAGACAATCCAGTGGTCGGCATTCGCGGACCCAAGCGGGTCAAGCGTTTGCCGAAAGCACTGTCGGCCGATCAGGCAGTCGTTTTTGCCACACAACCCGCGAATGAATCACATCTTGCCTGCCGGGACCATGCGATTGTCGAGTTGCTTTATTCCAGCGGGCTTCGGTTGGCCGAGCTCGTATCGCTCGACACGCATTATTTTGAAGCGACCAATCAACTGCCGGCATCGGTAAGCTGGATCGATATCACGGCAGCCGAAGCTACAGTCTTCGGCAAAGGCGGCAAGACACGGCAAGTACCGATCGGTAAGCCTGCTTGTGCTGCTCTCTGCCGTTGGCTCGAGGCACGCGTCAGTTTGGTTGACGAAAAGGAGCGCGCATTGTTCGTTAGCACCAACGGGGCGCGTTTGTCGGCGCGCAGCGTGCAATCGAGGCTCGCGCTGCTGTCGCGCAAGCTTGGGCTCGGTGTTCATGTGCATCCGCACGTCTTGCGACATAGTTTCGCCTCACATCTGCTGCAGTCGAGCGGGGACTTGCGGGCGGTGCAGGAGTTGCTGGGGCACTCGAACATTTCCACCACGCAGATCTATACCCGGCTCGATTGGCAACATCTGGCCAAGGCATATGACGCTGCGCATCCCCGCGCCAAACGCCGCGGCTGAGTCGCACTCCCGCGGCCCAATTGCACTAGACTCTCGCCCCCTCACGAAGCACAACGGCTGGAGCCAATTGCTCCGACGGGACGATCAAAGGCGGCGTTTATGAATGCAAGTACATGGATGTAGGAGCGAGCGTGCCCCAGGTACCGGTGACAGTGTTAACTGGCTTCCTTGGGGCCGGCAAAACCACGCTGCTTAATCGCATCTTGACCGAGCAGCACGGACACAAGATCGCGGTCATCGAGAACGAATTCGGTCCGGAAGGCATCGACAACGAACTGCTGGTGTCAGAACCCGGCGAGCAGATCGTCGAGATGAACAACGGCTGCATCTGCTGCACCGTTCGCGGCGATCTGGTGCGCATACTGAATGACCTGAAGGCCAAACGGCAAGCAGGCGATATCGAGTTTGAGCGCGTGATCATCGAAACCACTGGGATGGCAAATCCAGGACCGGTGACGCAGACGTTCTTCATGGATGACGGTATATCCAGCTACTACTTGCTCGACGCAGTGATTACGGTTGTTGATGCCAAGCATGGCCACGACACGCTGGATCGGCAGCCAGAGGCACAAAACCAGGTGGGGTTTGCCGATCGGATTCTGATGAGCAAGGTCGATCTGGTTTCCGAAGCCGACGCGAAGTCGCTGAAAGACCGCTTGGTGCATATGAATCCGCGCGCACCGATTAAACCAGTCAACTTCGGCGAGGTCGCGATTGCCGATGTGCTGGACGTTCGTGGCTTCAACCTGAATGCAATATTGGAAATTGATCCAGAGTTTCTTGCCGGTGAGCATCCGGATGCAGCGCGCGCGGGCCAGCATTATCACCAGGATGACGAGCATCACAGTGCGGATGATGATCATCATCATGGGCATCATCATCATCACGACGATGCGATCAAGGCGTTTGTTTTTCAATCGAACCGCCCCTTTGATCCGGCCAAGCTCGAGGAATACATGGGAGCGCTGACTCAGGTTTACGGGCCCGACATGCTTCGGTATAAAGGCGTGCTTTTCATGAACGGCAGCAATCGCCGGACGATATTTCAGGGCGTTCATATGCTGATGGGAGCCGACGTGGGCCGCCCCTGGGCTGCCAACGAAAGGCCTTCCAGTAAGGTCGTTTTCATCGGCCGCAATTTGCCGAAGGAAGCGATCATCAAAGGTCTCGAAGCGTGCCTGGCGCGATAGATGCATTGGCATTGCGCGCGACACGGATGAAACCAGGAATTTTCTAAAGAGGTTTACTCATGGCAGCAAAAAAACCGGCCAAGAAGGCCGCCAAGTCCGCTGGCAAGGCTGCGAAGAAGGTTGTTAAGAAAACCGCTAAGAAGCCTTTGGCTAGAAAGGCAAAGGCGCCGGCTCGCAAGGTGAAAGCGCCCGCTTCGAAAGGAAGGGGGTCGAGCGTCTCCCGCGAGGTGAGAGCTGCGAAGCCGTCAAAGGAGTCGGCGCGCGCGAAGACGGACAGCAAGGGCAAAGTGGTCAAAGGCGCGAAAGCACCAATTGCAGCGGCCCCTCCGTCGGGCAGACCGCGTGGCGGCAGACCCGCTCGGGAGCGAAAGGATCAGAGACCGATTCCTCCAATGCCGGCTCCCGGACTTGCTAATACAGGCCCGATGACGACACCTCCAAAAATCACGCCCGCTCCTTCTCCGAAAGATCTGGCCGCTGCGCACGAGTATCTGTTGGCGCGCTCGGCGACCCGCAGTGAAGAGCCGCTGGTCGTGAACGGAAAGCGTCTGCCAACCGAAGAGGAATTGTTGAAGACGCGTGATGCCGACTACATGAACGCCGAACAGTTGGCGTACTTCAAGCATCGGTTGCAGCAAATGGAGGGCGAGCTGCTGCAAAACGCGGACGAAACGACCGAACATCTGCGCGAGTCCGTCATCGTTCCCGACCCGGCCGATCGTGCCACGATCGAGGAAGAGCACGCGCTTGAATTGCGCACGCGTGACCGCGAACGCAAGCTGATAAAGAAGGTGCAGCAGGCTTTGGCACGTATAGAAAGTGGCGAGTACGGCTATTGCGAAGAGACCGGAGACCCGATCGGCATCCCGCGCCTGCTTGCTCGACCCACCGCGACGTTGTCGCTCGAGGCACAGCAGCGTCGCGAGTTAAAGCAGAAAATGTTCGGCGATTGAGGTGCCATTCGGCGACCGGTATCTCCGGACGTAGCCGACAGGCGGGATTGCCGTGCAGATCAGCGGTTTGTGGCCAGCCTAAGTTGTTACTATCAAAGGCGTTTGGCGCTTGCTCACCCGAACACGGTATCAAGTGCGACGGCATTGATTGCCGCGCCGTTGAACGTGATCGGGCCTCAGCGAAAAGGGTTACTTGTTTCCGGTCCCTTCTCGAGATGGCAGAGCGGCTGCTGGTGCCAGAATCGTGTGTGCAAGTTGGGGCACCGAAGAATCTGCGAGCGCGGGTACAAATCGGATAACGGTAAATCGTAGTGGCGTTTTCCTTTTTCAAAAAAGAAACCAAGGACGCCGGCACGGCCGTGAAGGCGGGCTCGCGCGCATCCACGCCCGCAAAGCAGTCTGCACGTCCGCTTCCAGGCCCCGTCAACCGCAATCCGTCGTCGACGATCGCGCGGGGTGTTCAGGGTGCTGCGACGGCCAGTACGTTGGCCGACAAGGATCTGCACCGCACACTTGCGCTTGAAACCGCGGCCAAGATCGATGCGATCGAATCGGAAATGGCGCGTGACTTCTTGCGTCCGGGCGGCGCGCCAACGATGTTCCCGAATTCCGCTGCCAATTCGACGTTGCAGCGCCCTTCCCAGCAACCTGACGCTGCCGAAGCAACCGCGTCTGCAGGTGGCAATGACGATAAGTCGCTCGAACCGCTCGACATCATCTCTGAGGACTGGGCGGGCAATGTCAACGCGTTCGAAGTGTCGGCCGAAGGCGGCGGATCAGCGATCGAGGAAACCGCCATCCTGTTTGCCAACGGCTTGATAGAACCGGCTGAAGCAGGGCTGCGCGCAGCGATCCAGGCGGATCAGCTCGGAGAGGCCGCGCAACATGGCTGGCTCATGCTGTTCGAGCTATTGCAGCAGCGCGGGGACCGAGCCGGGTTCGACAGTCTGACGATTGAATACGTGTTGCGCTTTGAGAGCTCGCCGCCTGCATGGATCGATTACCGTGACGAGCGCGATGCGGCAGCGCTGGGAGCCGGCGCCGGAAAGAATGCGCAAACGGCATCTGCGCCCGTCATCGTGCTGCCTGAGGCGGTGGACGAGTCCGTCGTCAAGCATCTCGAGCAGTTGAAAAATCACTCGCAATCCCACCAGTCGATCACCCTTGACTCCTCCAATGTGCGCACTGTTGACCCCGTGGGTGCCGAACTATTGCTGCGCGTAATCAACGCCTTCAAGCGCGCAAGTCATGAACTGCTGCTGCAGGGCGCCGATCAACTGGTAACGCCGTTACGTGCGGCAGTCGAAGCCGGGCGTCGTGATCCCAGTGACGCGGTGTGGATGTTGCTGCTCGAGGTGTTTCGTCTTCTGAACCGGCAGCATGACTTCGAAGAAACCGGAATTCAGTATTGCATTACATACGAAGTCTCGCCGCCTTCGTGGGAGCCGGCACCGCCGAACTTGAAGACGCGTGCCGCCGTGCCGCAGGCGGTTGTGCCCGAATCCGTCGATGGGCTCTCATGGCGCGGGACGTTGCGTGGCGAAGGCGAACCGCAGTTTGGCCGCCTGATGGCCGCGTCGCGAATCGACAAGCAATTGATTGTCGACTGCATGTATTTGAAGCGAGTTGAGTTTTCGACTGCCACCGGCATGTTGGCGATGGTCACAAAGGTGCGCCAGAACGGCGCAAGCGTCGAGTTCCGCAACGTCAATTACCTGATTGGAGCGCTGTTCGCGCTGCTGGGCATCGATGCTGTCGCCCAAGTGCAGCTGCGTCGGGTCTAGAAGTTAGCGTTTCTGTCCCTATCTAGGCCGTATTCTGCGGCTGCACAGATAGGCAAACCTCCGATGGAAGTCTTTCACGGCACGACAATCGTGTCCGCGCGACGTGGCAACAAGGTTGCGATGGGCGGCGATGGCCAGGTCACGCTAGGCAACATTGTCGTCAAACAAGGCGCAAGAAAGGTTCGCCGGCTGCACCACGACCGAATTCTCGCAGGGTTTGCGGGCGCGACCGCCGACGCGTTCACCTTGTTCGAGCGATTCGACGCGAAGCTCGACAAGCACCAGGGCAATCTCATGCGCTCCGCGGTCGAGCTGGCGAAGGACTGGCGTACCGATCGCATCCTGCGTCGCCTCGAAGCGATGCTTGCGGTGGCCGACGGTGAAACG
>DATEOP010000173.1:0-6252 GCA_035274065.1 Burkholderiaceae bacterium | reverse complement strand
TAATCAAGATGGCTGATCCGCTCAACCGGCATAGCCGGCGTTGTCGAGCCGGGCGCAGTCAACGGTGACCGCTGCAAGCGCGCCGAATCTCGTGGCGGTACTACACCGAGTGAAATGTGGAATTTCAGCGCATCGTCTACGCTGATATCGACCTCGCGTACGTCGGCGGGACGAACGACAAGGACGTAGCCCGAGGTCGGATTCGGCGCCGTCGGAACATAGACAGTGATCGCGTCGGCAACGGTGGCCGATGCGATCGTCGCGCCCGGTGAGCCCACGACGAAGCCGAGCGTCCACTGTCCGCGCTGCGGAAACTCGATCATCACGACCTTGCGGAACGACTGGCCGCGCGTTGCAAGCAACGTGTCCGAAATCTGTTTCACGCTCGAATAGATCGAACGTACGATCGGAATGCGATTGAGCAGGCCGTGCCACCAGCGGAGCAACCGCTCGCCGATGATATTGGCTGCGAGCATGCCGGTCGCCAGGACCACCAGCAGCGACAGCAGCAACCCCAACCCAGGGATGTGAAATGGCAGCAGCGCGTCGGGCCGCCAACTGGTTGGCAACAACAGCAGGGTCTGATCCATCGTCGAGACGATCAGATCGAGCAGCCAGACCGTAATCGCTAGCGGAATCCAGACCAGCAGTCCGGCAATCAGATATCTTTTGAACACGGGACGCGTCAACTGTTACTACCCGACTTGCCGCCCGCGGCAGGAGGGGGAGATGACGATGGAGCCGGCGCCGGTGCGGCCTTCACGCCGCTTTCGGTTTTCGTTTCTGGTTTGGCGACGCTTTTCGAATCAGTGCCGCTCTCTGCTTTCGTATCCGACTTGGTTTCTGCTTTCGAATCGGTTGACTGCTCGGCTACCGCCTTATCGTCGGTTTTGGCACCATCCTTCTTCTTGGCCTGGTCACGAAAATCGGTCACGTACCAGCCTGCACCCTTCAGTTGAAAGCCGGCCGCGGTGACCTGTTTGACGAGCGCCGGTTTGCCGCAATTCGGGCAGTCGGTCAGAAGGGGGTCCGACACTTTCCGAATCACGTCCATCTGGTGGCCGCACTCGGCGCATTTGTACGCGTAAATCGGCATTGCACTCTCAGCGAGACAAAAAACATGCAATTGTAGGGCTTGTACATTTGGCGCGTGGTGCTTCAGACTGCCCGGCCGACGAAGGAGTGAAGATGCCCAGCAAGAACAAGACAGCGACGCCTGCCGAGTTTCCCCTGGCCGATCCGGTCAATTCGGTGCAGAGCTCTGCTTCGGGCAAGGTCAAAGTCGCCGTCACGGACATCGACGGAGTGCTGCGAGGCAAGTATCTGCACAAAGACAAGTTCGTCTCCGCTACCGAAGGCGGATTTGGATTCTGCAATGTCGTCTTCGGCTGGGACATGACCGACAGCGTGTACGACAACACGCACGTGATCGGCTGGCAACACGGCTTTCCCGACGCGATGGTGCAACTCGACTTGGCCACCGGACGCAACGTCCCGTGGGACGACCACGTCCCATTTTTTCTCGGTGATTTCGTCAACACCGACGGAACGCCGTTTCCCATCTGCCCGCGCCAATTGCTGAAAAGAGTTATCAAACGCGCAGAAAAACTTGGCGTGCAACCGATGTGCGGACTCGAATTCGAGTGGTTCAACTTTGCCGAGACACCGCAGACCTGGGCCGCGAAAAAAGGCGTTGATCCGACGCCGCTGACGCCGGGGATGTTTGGGTACTCGCTGCTGCGCTCGAACGCGAATCGTGAGTACTTCAATGCCTTAATGGATCAGTTGCTGCTGTTCCGCGTGCCGATTGAGGGATTGCATACCGAAACCGGGCCAGGTGTTTATGAGGCTGCGATCCAGTTTTCAGACGCGCTCGAGTGCGCTGATCGTGGCGTGCTGTTTAAGAGCGGCGCGAAGGAAATCGGAGCGAGCTATGGAATCACTCCAAGCTTCATGGCCAAATGGAGCGCGCAATATCCGGGATGCAGCGGCCACGTGCATCAATCGCTGACCGACGGCAAGAAGAACTTATTCTTTGATGCCAAGGGCAAATCTGGAATGAGCAAACTCTTCGAGAGTTTTCTGGCTGGCCAGATTGCGGTGTTAATGGAATTTGCGCCGATGTTCTGGCCAACCGTAAACAGCTACAAGCGCCTCGTCGATGGCTTTTGGGCGCCGGTTAAACCCACATGGGCGATCGATAATCGGACTGCGAGCTTTCGGGTCATTCCCGGCTCGTCTAAGAGCACACGGCTTGAAACGCGGTGCCCCGGATCTGACATCAATCCTTATCTCGCGGTCGCGGCGCTGCTGGCAGCTGGCCTGCACGGCATCGAGAGGAAAATGAAGCTGACCGCGCCGCCGATCACCGGAACCAACCAAGGCGCTGAGCACATTCCGCGTGCACCGCGCTCGTTGAAGGAAACTACCGAAATCTTTCGGCGCAGCGACATAGCGCGCGATTGGTTTGGCGACATCTTCGTCGATCACTTCGCCGCGACGCGCGATTGGGAATGGCGGCAATGGCAGGACGCGGTAACCGACTGGGAGTTGAAGCGTTACTTTGAGGTGATCTAGCTCGATGACCGACGCTCTCCGGGTTGGTGCCACCTACCGGCTGCACGTTGCTCCCGATGAAGCATCGCACCGGGCGCAGCAGCTGGCGCTCGAACAGAGCATCGAGATGCTTGCCTCGTCAGTCACCGATCAACGCGTACTTGACGCAATCGTCGCACGCGTCGACAGCGTAGCCGGCGAACCCGACGGCACGCATACGGCTCGCCTGGCACTGAGTGCCGAAGCGATCGGCGACGATCCCGGCCAGCTAATGAACATGCTGTTTGGCAATTCCTCGATGCAGCCCGATGTCGAATTGATTGCTGTGGAAGTGCCCTCGGCACTGGCCCGCACGTGGGGCGGGCCAAATCAGGGCATTGCTGGCATGCGCCGGCATACGGGCGCATTCGGACGTCCGCTGACTTGCACTGCACTGAAGCCGATCGGTTCGACGCTCGAGGCACTCTCTCAAATGTGCAGCGTTTTCGCGCAGGCCGGCATCGATGTGATCAAAGACGATCATGGCTGGGCGAACCAACGGTCGGCACCGTTCGCGCAACGCGTCCGCGCTTGTCAGCAGGCAGTTGCTAGGGGCAACGCTACTCGCAGCCGCGGACAGGCGCTGTATGCGCCCAGTTTGTACGGCCACTACGGCGACATGCGCTCGCAACTAAATCTGGCGCGTGGCGAAGGTGTGCAGGCTGTGCTGATGGCACCGATGGTGTGTGGTGTCGCTACGCTGGTAGCGTTAAAGCGCGAATTCAGCGATGTCTTGTTCATTGCCCATCCCTCGCTGACCGGACTTCGAATTTCGCCCGCAATATTGCTCGGAAAGCTGTTTCGGTTGTTCGGTGCTGACGCGGTGATTTTTCCAAATCATGGCGGACGTTTTTCGTTTTCGCGCGATGCATGCGACGCGATTGCCAAACACAATACGGAACCATGGCATGGTCTGAAGCCGTCGCTGCCAACACCCGCCGGCGGAATGAGCGTGGACCGCACGAAAGAGATTGTTTCCGAGTACGGATGTGATTCGATGTTGCTGATCGGGGGTGCGCTATTGGCGGCGCGAGAACAACTGGCGGCGCGCAGCGTGGAGTTTGTCAACGCCGTCGCCGCAGCAGCAAGCGACACGCTGGCCGCATGAGCAGCATTCGCCGGCTCCGCACTGACACGTCAGGAGACTTTGGATGGGAGGGCGTCGATCGCCTTCGGTACAAGGACGAAGGCAGTGCACCGTTCAAGGACATTACGCGTCAGGTTCTGTTTTCACAGCCGGACCAGACGTCCGAGCTTCGCTACTTCGAGATAGCGCCCGGCGGATACTCGACACTCGAACAGCATCAACACACACACGCCGTGATAATTCTGCGCGGCCGCGGCACGGTCCGTATCGGCACCGATGTTCAACCGATCGCCGAACACGACCTGGTGACCGTCGATCCGCTGACGTGGCACCAGTTCCACGCCGCGCCCGACGGCGCGCTCGGTTTCCTGTGTCTCGTCAGCAAGGACCGCGACAAGCCGATGCTGCCCACTGAGCAACAGGTGAACGAGCTGCAACGCCAGGACGATTGAGAATCATGCTATTTACGCGCGGCACTGTCTGCGTCCTGTCATTGACACTGACGATGTCAGCCGCTGCGGACACGGTGTACAAGGCAGTAGGTCCAGACGGCGAAATGACTTATAGCGACAAGCCGCCGCCCGATCGTGCACGTACCGACACGCTCGAGTTCCGCAACCTGCCATCCAGTCCCTTGCCCGCCCACGTGCTGCGCTTTCGGGAGCAATTGGAGAAAAGCGCAGAAGGTCGCATCAGCGCGGCGCGCGCCGCGCCTGCTGACAAGCCGGTTCTATTTACAGCCAGCTGGTGCGGTCATTGCAAACGCGCGAAGTCACATCTTGCTGCCGCCCAGATCAATTACGTTGAATACGACATTGAGAACGCCGACGGCATGCGCGCGTTCGTCACCGCCGGTGGCAGCGGTGGTATCCCATTACTGGTCGCGGGTGACCGGCGTATTCAAGGTTATTCGGCGCCGGCTTACGATCGCCTGGCTGCCGCCATTCGGCCGCGTTAAAACTTCAAAGGCTAAGAAATCGGGTTCGCAGGCGGGGGCGGGTCGGGTGGAAGCGGGATGAATTCGTCGTGATCCAGATCCGGTAACTTCATTCGCCCCGCACGCCAGTCGGCCTTGGCCTGCTCGATTCGCTCCTTCGACGACGATACAAAGTTCCATTCGATGTATCGCTCACCGACCGGTTCGCCGCCGAGGATCATCAGCACTGCGTCGCGGTTGGCCCGCACGAGCGCATCGTCGCCGGGCATGAACACCAGCATCTGTCCGCTGCCGAAATGGCGTCCGTCGACGTCAACGCTGCCCGCTACGACAAAAGCAGCGCGCTCGGTGTATTCGCCCGGCAGCGAGATCGAAGCGCCCTGTTCAAGCCTGACATGGGCATAGAACATAGGTGAGTGCGTAGCCGCTTTGGCCCGCATGCCGAGGAGCTCTCCGGCGACGAGCCGAATCCACATGCCACGCTCGCTGACGGCCGGCAGCGCGTCGCCTGCGTAGTTGGCGAAGCCAGGCGCGGTCTCTTCATCCTCGCGCGGCAGCGCAACCCACGCTTGGATACCATGCATCGGCCCGCCTTCGGCACGGGCGCGCTCGAAACGCTCCGAGTGTGTGATTCCACGACCAGCGACCATCCAGTTGACTTCACCGGGCCGAACCGCCTGCTCGGAACCGACGCTGTCGCGATGCATGATTTCGCCTTCGAACAAATAAGTGACGGTCGATAAACCGATGTGCGGGTGCGGCCGGACATCCACCGTGCGCGGAATGCCTCGCGAAAATTGTGTGGGACCGAAATGATCGAAGAAAATAAACGGACCGACCATGCGATGTTTCGCAAACGGCAACACGCGCCCCACCTCGAATCCGCCAAGATCCTTACGCCGTTGTTCAATCACTAACTGCAGCATCGTTAACCTGTTCCTTTACGCTGTACACCATCTCAACTGCACTCACTATGCCTGACGCGCCGTTTTATATCGTTCTCAATGCCAGCTCGGGTAGCACCGACACTGATAAGGCATCCGACGCCATCTCAAGCGTGCTGAATGCAGCTGGCCGGCGACATGAGATTTTGCGCGTGGAAGATCCCCAGCGCCTGCGTGACCTTGCAACCGAAGCCGTGACAAAGGCGCAGCAAGGCGACGGCGTCGTTGTCGCAGCAGGGGGCGATGGCACGCTCAACGCGGTCGCGCAGATCGCACTGGAAAGTGACTGCAAGTTCGGTGTGATTCCGCAGGGAACTTTCAATTATTTCGGCCGCACGCACGGCATCTCATCGGATGCCGCAGAAGCTGCACGCGGTCTGTTGTCTGCCCGGCTGCAGCCGGTTCAGGTGGGACTGGTCAACGGCAACGTTTTTTTAGTCAACGCCAGCCTCGGCCTCTATCCGCAATCATTGGAAGACCGTGAAGAGCAGAAGCAACGGCATGGACGCCACCGTCTGGTGGCGGCGTGGGCAGGGTTGGTCACGATATTTCGCGACTATCAACCCATGCTGATCAAACTCGAGCACGAAGGACGGACTCACGAGTTGAGGACGCTCACTCTTTTTGTCGGCAACAATCGGCTGCAACTCGAGCAGCTCGGCATCGATGAAGCCGACGTTGTTGAGGAT
>DATEOP010000172.1:0-4847 GCA_035274065.1 Burkholderiaceae bacterium | reverse complement strand
ATGCGTGCATGCGATGCTCGTCGTGACGCACCTGGCGTTCGAGGACCCTCAGACTCATTACATCCGGATCCACATCGATCTGCATCAGCTCAGGCTCATTCGTCAGCCGCAGCAGCACCCGATAGAGCAATGCAAAACGATTGGGACTTCGATGCAACACAACCTTCCGTGCCAGTTCGACAAATTCGCGCGGTACTCTGATTTCATTCGTCACGCCGTTGTCGGCGGCAACGGGATGCACACTGGCAGTGTCGTCGAGCAAGGTTGCCTCGCCATTGATGAGCCAATGCACTTCGTCGGCCGGAATTGCGCGCGCGGCAAGCAGGCGGGCTTGCCGACGCCAACCGTCGAAATCGATTTGGCTGGCCAGCTGGCATTGCATCACTAAACCTGTAGTTCGAGCTGTGGGGCATTGTGCAAGCTTCGCGCGGCGATCGTTGCCCTCATCTGTTCGATGGCGTTACTGCGCGGACGCATGTCCGGAAGCACAATGAACGATGTTGCCTTCGCAGCCGGTACACCCAGCCGCTTCAAATCGTCACCGCGGATTGCCCGAAATCGTCGTGCCCGAACGATGCGATCTACCGTTCGCCGTCCAAATCCTGGAACGCGAAGCAGCGCTTCCCGGGGCGCACGATTGACGTCCACTGGAAAAAATTCCGGATGAGCAAACGCCCAAGCGAGCTTTGGATCGAGGTCCATCGCGAGATGCGGACTCTCGCGCGGCAGCAGCTCATCGACGCTGAAACCGTAATGCCGCAACAACCAATCTGTCTGATACAGCCGGCTTTCCCTCTGCAGCGGCGGCGCGGATAACGGAAGGCGCCTGCTTGCATCCGGAATCGGACTGAATGCCGAGTAGTAAATGCGGCTGAGCCGATACGAGCCGTACAAATGCGCGGCGAGGTCAATGATCTGTCGATCGTTCGAATCGTCTGCGCCGACGATCAGCTGGGTACTTTGACCGGTTGTAGTGAACGGCGGCGCCGCAGCTTTTCTGGAGCGCGACGTCGGTGGTCGCACCCGTCGCGCGTCTCTCGTTTCATCGATGTGTGCTCGCAGTCGACCCATCGCAAGCTTGATTGTTTGCTCGTTTTTTTCCGGCGCCAGTTTTTGCAAACTCTCGGTCTTTGGCAGTTCGACGTTGACCGATAGCCGATCGGCGTAGCGTCCGGCCTGCGCGAGCAATTCGGGCGCCGCATCCGGAATGGTCTTCAGATGAATGTAGCCGCGGAAATCGTGCTCGACGCGCAAACGACGCACCACTTCGATCAGCTCGCTCATCGTGTGGTCCGGGCTCTTGACGATACCGGAGCTTAAAAATAGACCCTCGATGTAATTGCGAGCGTAAAAGTCGAGCGTCAGCTGCACCACCTCATCAATCGTGAAGCGCGCCCTTTGCACGTTCGATGACAACCGATTGATGCAATACGCGCAGTCGTAAATGCAGGCGTTCGTCAACAGGATCTTGAGTAGCGATACACAGCGGCCATCAGGCGTATAGCTGTGGCAGATACCCATACCCTCAGTCGACCCAATGCCGCGGCCGCCGATCGAGCTGCGGCGCGCCGCACCGCTTGACGCACACGAGGCGTCGTACTTGGCTGCATCAGCCAATATTTCGAGCTTTATTAGCAATTCCACGCCGGTTACCGAGCCAGGTTGTTCAACTCGCGGGGTGCAAGACTGATACCCGACGGGCAGCGCGATCGCCTCCCTCGATTACAACGAGGATCGAATGACTCCCACTGCGATGCCTTCAATCGCAAACGCTTCGCGCTTCAAATCGACGAAGATCGACTTGTAATCGGGGTTCTCGGGGATCAACTCTGCCCGCGAGCCCTGCAACTTCAACCGCTTGACCGTGACATCATCGCCAATACGAGCGACGACCACCTGACCCGAGCGGGCTTGAGGTTGACGATGCACAGCCAGCCAGTCGCGGTCAAGAATGCCCGCGTCGCGCATACTCATCCCACGGACCTCGAGAAGGTAATCCGCGTGGGGTCTGAACGTCGCTGGATCGACCGCCGCAGTCGCCATGACATTTTCCTGCGCGAGAATCGGACTTCCGGCGGCAACCTTGCCGATCACTGGCAGTCCACTGTCCTGTGCGGCCAACATCAACTCGCGGACACTGTCCTTCAGTCGGATGCCGCGCGACGTGCCGGCCACGAGTTCGATCAATCCCTTTTTCCGTAGCGCCTGCAGATGCTGCTCGGCCGCGTTCAGCGAACGAAAGCCGAACGCCTGGGAAATTTCGTCGCGCGTCGGCGGAGCCCCGCTTTCGGTTAGTGTCTGTCGAATGAACTCCAAAATTTCGGTTTGCCGCGGGGTAGGGTCGACTACAACTGGTGTTGACCGTGCGCGCATGTGTCATCTCCGAATAGGAATACTGTGAATGTATACAGTGTTTTACTGAAAGGCAAGCGCGCTAATTCGAATGCTCGACGTCGCTTCTTGACGTTTGGATCTTGCGCAACGTGGCACGCGTGATAGACTTTCTTCATCCAAATTGAGTCGGCCAGAGCTGCGCGATCTGCGTGCTCATGGCTGGGCAGCGTTGCGGATCGTCCGACTTCCGCGCTCGGCTTCCTGAACAATCAGCCGCACGAAGCGTACGTAATCCGAATTTTCAAACACCATATTTATTTGGGCGAGCGCCTCAGCGAGCGCGTCGGTGCTTACGGGCTCGCAGACAACGAAACGCGATGGGTAATTCATTTCGGAGCTGATGAATACTTCCGAGGCGAAAATCGTTATTGAAGCGGCACTTTTGACTGCCGAGCAGCCACTGGCTGTGTCAGACCTGCGCCGTCTGCTGAATGACGAGGTAAACGCCGACACCGTGCGGATACTGCTCGATCAGTTGCGCGGCGAGTGGCAGGGTCGAGGGCTCGAGCTCGTTGCGATTTCGACCGGCTGGCGCTTTCAGAGTGCGGCTGCGATGCGCCACTACCTCGATCGCTTGAATCCGGAGCGTCCGCCGAAGTATTCGCGGGCAGTCCTCGAGACGCTGGCGATCATTGCTTACCGCCAACCCGTGACGCGTGGCGATATCGAAGATGTGCGTGGCGTTACGGTATCGAGCTCTGTGATTAAGGCTCTCGAAGAACGCGGCTGGATCGAAGTCGTTGGCTATAAAGAAGTGCCCGGTCGACCCGCGCTGTTCAGCACGACCGCGGAATTTCTTGATGACCTTGGACTGCGTTCGCTTGCCGAGTTGCCGCCGCTGCAGGATACCGGCAGCGAAGGTGCAGCTGAGCTCGAACTCCAGCTCGCAGACACTTCAATCGCATCGTTGCCGATGCCCCCACACTCCATACCCGAGTCGATGCCCTCCATGGAGTTAATCCGTTCCTCCACCTCTTCGATTCCCATCACTTGATGAGCACGCTCACGTCACCCGACGAACCTGTCCCCGATCAGCCGATGACACCGGAGACTTCCAGCGATATGGCGGAAGCCGACGGCAACGTCGCGAACGGCAATGTGGCTGAGCCCGAAAGCTTCGCTGAGGCCGATGAAGTCGACGGAAACCGCAGCGAAACGCCCGCTAGCGGAAATGAACGTGGTCCGCGTCCTCGTGGACGGCGTCGCCGTGGGCGCGGTGGTCAGGGCGGCGATCGCGCACAGCGATCCGAGCGGACCGTTGTCGCTGGTGTTCCCTCTGTAAGTGCGGCTGTCCCCGTGGAGCCGCGGGCGCCTTTGGCAGGCGACGGCGAGGACATCAATCCCGCGGCAATGGCTGAAGCCGCGTTGTCGCGCGAGCTTCTGGAACGCGGCCGGCAGGCCGCCAAACAGGCGCAGCTGGCGCAATCGGACAAGCTGCACAAGGTGCTGGCCGATGCTGGCATTGGATCGCGCCGCGACATGGAAGAGATGATCATCGCCGGGCGTGTTTCGGTAAACGGCGAACCCGCGCATATCGGGCAGCGCGTCCTGGCAAGCGATCAGGTACGCATCAACGGCAAGCCGTTGGCACGCAAGGCGCCCGGCCGGGTACCTCGTGTGTTGCTTTATCACAAGCCGGTGGGCGAAATCGTGACGCAGGAAGATCCCGGCGCGCGACCGACCGTGTTTGAAAAGCTGCCCAAAGTTTCAGGTGGACGCTGGGTCGCCGTAGGACGGCTTGATCTGAATTCGGAAGGTCTGCTGATCTTTACGACGTCGGGAGAATTGGCGAACCGCCTGATGCATCCGCGTTATGAAGTCGAGCGCGAATATGCTGTCAGAGTCCTGGGCGAGGTCTCAGAAGAGCAACGTCAGAAGTTGGTCGACGGTGTCGACTTACAGGATGGGCCGGCCAAATTCTCGCGTATCGATGAGGCGGGCGGTGACGGCGCAAATCGCTGGTATCGGGTAGCTATCAGTGAAGGGCGCAACCGGGAAGTGCGCCGCATCTTCGAAGCGGTTGGGCTGACGGTGAGCCGGTTGATTCGTATTCGATATGGATCAATTCAGTTGCCTCGCGCGCTAGCGCGAGGTCGCTTCCAGGAGCTGGCGCCCGAATGGGTGCAGGCCTGGGTTCATGACCTAGGTATTGGCATCGACCAGATCCGGCATCGACAGGGTTCGTCCGAAGGTGGCCGCGGACGTGGTCGAAACGGCCGTGGCGATGGAAATCGAAAACACGGTAACCGCGATGGGCAATTTGGGTCCCAGAACCGGCAGCCTTCGCAGAATTTCGGGCAGGGCTTCAACACGGGAAATGCCGGCCAGCCAGGTAACAGCCAGGGATCGGGCCGAGGGCGTGGGAAACCGCAGCAGGGAAACCGTCCGCCGCGCCAGCCCGATCCGCTGACGAGTAGTGTTACCTACATTGCCGCCGGGCACGGGTTACCCAA
>DATEOP010000171.1:0-2889 GCA_035274065.1 Burkholderiaceae bacterium | reverse complement strand
CCACCAGAACCGTGATCACAGCGCACAGCAGTCGAATGAACATGTGCATGGCGTCTGTAGTTAACCTCGCGCCTCGCTTCTGAGATTGAATGTCGCCTGGTTCATCGAGGTCTCCTCCTGATTGGATGTGACGCTCAACTTGCTCGATCGCGTCGCAGCGTGGCTTCGCGACTAGTTTGCAAGGGGGCTGCGTTGCGCGAACGAGTCGTCGTGGCTACTATGGTTGCGAACATGCGCATTTCACCGCGCAGCGTCGTTTCACGGAGGAGACATGAAAGCACGAAATGCATTGAAATGGATCGCGTTCGCGCTTGCTGCGACCGCGGCAATTTCCGGCGCAAAGGCGGCGGACTGGAAGCCGACGAGCGATGTCGAGTTCGTGATTCCGTATGGCCTGGGCGGCGGGGCCGACTTGCTAGCGCGCGTCATCATCAAGATCATGACCGAGGAAAAGCTGGTCCCTGTCAACGTCACCGCCGTTAATAAACCCGGCGGCGGCGCCTCGGTCGGCGTCGCGTACGTGCTGACGACGAAGAACGCCAATCCAAACACGCTGGTGCTCTTCAATCCGCAGACAGTCATCACACCACTGACTGTGAAGGACGCGCGCGGCTGGCGCGACCTAACGCCAGTGACGAACCTGATGCTCGACGACTATTTACTTTTCGTCGGCAAGGATTCGCCGTACAAGACCGCGAGCGACCTGGTGAAGGATGCGAAGACGAAACCTCCGAAGACGATCTCTGTCGGGTCCGCGGGCACGGCGGACGACATGTCGATCGCGGTCTTCGAGTCGGCGGCGAACATCAAGCTCAACGTCGTGCGCTTCAATTCCGGCGGCGAGGCACTGACTGCATTGCTCGGCGGCCATGTCAACATGGCATCGGGCAACCCGCTGGAATTCATGGGATACCTGAATACCGGCCAAGTGCGCCCGCTCGGCGTATTCCGGCCGACTCGCTTCACCGATATGCCTAACGTGCCGACGATGAAGGAGCAGGGCATCGATGTTGTGCCGTTCCAGATGTGGCGCGGCGTGGCTCTTCCCAAGAACGTGCCGGCCGACGCGGTGGCCTACTGGCAGGGGGTGATGCAGAAGGTTGCCTCGTCAAAAGCTTTCACTGATTACATCAAGCAGAATGTGGCGACGCTGCATGTGTTGAACGGCTCGGACTTCAGCAAGTTCCTGGAAACTCAGGAGGCCTTGTACAAGGAAACGCTGAAGCGCCTCGGCGCGATCTGACGTGGTGAGTTCACCGACGATCCGCGCCGTCGAGGCATTGCCGGTTCGGATCGAGGGCGCGCGCGAGTTCCGCATTTCCGAGGGCGCGACACGTGTTCATGTTTCGGTGGTGTTGCGACTGCGGACGGACGTTGACGGTCTGGAAGGCAACGCAGAGGTTGTCTCCGCGCCACCCGGCAAGCCCGAAGAGTTTCTCGAAGAAATCGTCGGCGCGATCGAGCGCTACGTCGCACCGGTGCTGATCGGCATGCCCGTGCGCGAGCGCGGACGTGCGGTGCAAGCTGTCGCCAAGGCGTTGAAGGGACGTGTCTGGACCAAGGCGGCCGTTACCAACGCGCTCTACGATCTGCACGCCAAGGCGGTCGGTGTTTCGATCGCAGACCTGCTCGGCGGCCGGCTGCTGCAACGGGTGCCGGTGATCGGTCCGGTGATCGGCATCATGACGCCGGACGCGATGGCGCAGGAGGCGGCGACGCAATCGGCCGCGGGCTTTCTTGCGATCAAGATCAAGGTCGGCGAAACCGTCGACACCGACATCGAACGCGTCGCTGCGGTGCGCGCAGCGATCGGTGAGTCGACGTCGCTGCGAGTCGACGCGAATGATCATTACTTTGCGGCCGATGCGATCCGGTTGGTGCGCGCAATCGAGCGCTATCGACCCGAACACATCGAGCAGCCGGTAGCGCGCTACGACATCCTCGGGCTGGCCGAGGTGCGCCGCAAGGTCGGCGTTCCGATCATGACCGACGACATGGTGGCGACGCCGGAAGACGCGATGAACGTGATTCGACTTGACGCCGCTGATCGCGTGAAAGTCAAGGTGACTAAGCACGGCTTCGACGGCGCGCGAGCGATTTGCGCGATGCTGTCATCTGCCGGACTGACGCCGGTGCTCGGGCACGTATTTGAAATGGGCCTAGCTGCCATTGCGGAAGCGCAGTTCGCAGCGTGTACGCCGGGACTTGCAATGCCGTGCGAGATCGGCTCGATGGCGCCGATGGGAACCCGCGCGGATATCGTCAGCAATGATCTTCGTCCCGAGGTGGGTTACATCGCCGTTCCGACTGGCCCCGGCCTGGGCGCGGACGTGGATTGGCAGCGCGTCGGACGGAGCCAAACGGAACCAGCCCGATGACGTGGCGCGGCGAAATCGTCGCGGGTGTGTTGTGCGCGCTGTTCGCTGTGCTGTGGATCGCAACCGCGCTCGGGCTTCCCTACTTAGGTGACTACGCGCCGGGGTCGGGCTTTCTGCCTCTCTGGCTAGGCGTTGGCCTGCTCGCGCTGTCGCTGGTCCATGTCGTTTCGTCCGCGCGTAACCCTGTTGCCGCTCCGACCGCAGGTCATTGGCGCAAAGTCGTCGCTGTAGCGCTTGGCCTCATCATCTGTGTTGCGGTGATCGAACGACTCGGCTTCGTGCTTGCTGTGGGCGCGTATCTGCTGTTTCTCTTGCGCGCGGTGGAGAAGGAGCCGTGGCGGACGTCCCTCGCCGTCAGTGTCGGCACGATCGCGGTTTTATTCGCACTGTTTCGCGTGTGGCTGCAGGTGCCTTTGCCCAAAGGACCTTGGGGATTCTGACGCATGGATGCACTCACGCATCTCGCGCACGGCTTCGAAGTGCTTTTTCAGCTCAAGTACCTTGGGTTCTG
>DATEOP010000170.1:0-5163 GCA_035274065.1 Burkholderiaceae bacterium | reverse complement strand
CGTCGACTTTCCCGAGCCTGATGGGCCCATGACTGCAACAAAATCGCCCGCAGCAATGTCCAGCGAAACGCCCGCGAGCGCGTGGACGACGTTGTCGCCGAGCACATAGTCCTTGGTGAGCCCAACTACTCGAATCAGTGGTGCAGCCATTAAAAAAACATTCTCGGCGGGCTGCCCTTCTGCGCAGGTGCGTTGGACGCGGGCCCGCCTTGCATCCCGATGATGACATCGGCGCCTTCGCTCAGTCCGTCGCCAGCCACTTCACTCATCGCTCCGTCGGAAAGCCCGACACGGACGTCTATCGCTTTCGGCTTTTCACCTTCCAGAAGATAGATGCGGCCGCGCGTGCCCTGCCCGGCGCCTGAACGCCCGGCGAGTTCGGTGACGATCTCGGCGTAGCGCGCCTTCTGCTCGGGTTTCAAAATCTCTTCGATACGCGCTCTCATGTCGGAGCGGATCGCCGCGCCCTGCCGCGTGCGTGCCTCTTCGGGCAGATCGCGCAGACCCATGAACTTGTTGCGCATCTCGGCGAAGATGGGATCGAGCCTCTGCTGCTGCTCTGCATCCATCTTCAGTTCGGTGACGATCCGCTCGCGAAACTGATTCAGCTGTCCGTTGCCGCCTCCGGTGCTACTGGCGCCTTTAATCGCACCCGCGTCAGCGCCTTGCACCGCTTTCACTGCGGCGTCGCTCTTGGCAGCAGCGGCGCTCTCCCCCGCGGGACGGAATCGCAGCGCGGCGTTCGGTACCTTCAGCACAGAGTCGCGCGTGTCCGTGACGATCCTCACATTGGCAGTCATACCCGGCAACAGCTCACCACGCTCGTTGTTAGCGGAAATGATTGCGATGTAAGTGACGACGTTCTGCACGTTCTGCGCTGCCTTGCGCACGCTGCGCACTTCGCCCGCAAACTGCCGGCCCGGAAACGCGTCGACGGTGAACGTCGCGCGTAATCCGACCTTGATGCGTCCGACGTCGGCTTCGTCGATTGACGTATCGACCTGCATGTCGCGCAAGTCCTTCGCAATGACAAACAGCTCGGGTGCCTGCAGGCTTGCCGCTACTGTCTGCCCGACGTCCACACTGCGCTTGATCACGACGCCATCGACGGGGGCGCGAATCTCGGTGCGCGACAGATCGACGCGTGCGGTCGCGACCTGCGCCGCACGCTGTTGGACGACTGCCTGCGCAGTGCGCACTTCGGCTGCGGCAAGATCGAATGTCGATTGAGCCCGATCAAGCTCGGCGGGCGAGACGAAGTTACGCGCCACGAGTTCCTTGGTGCGCTTCAAATCACGGTCGGCAATCACCTGCGCAACCTGCGCGCGTCCCACGCTCGAACGTGCAGATTCAAGATCAGCCTCGGCTTGGCGCACGCGATACTGGAATGTCTCGGGATCAATGCGTGCGATCAGCTCCCCTTTTTTGACCGGTGAGTTGAAATCGACGAACAGCTGCTGAATCTGCCCGGACACCTGTGTGCCCACCTGCACGGACGTGACAGGATTCAACGTGCCGGTTGAAGAGACGGTGGACGTGATTGAGCCGCGCTCAACCTTGGCGGTGCGATACGAAACCGCGTCGCTCTGTGCGCGCGACCACCACCACGCGCCCCCCGCCGCCAGTGCGAGCACCAGTGCAATAGCGATCAGGATGCGCGTTTTCAATACGGCCTCGCGAGATCCGTCGACAAAAGCAAAAGATTGTACGCAGCGAGAATGGTTCGACGCCTCGCCTGTGATGCCGTGCAGCAGCCGCCGATTGCACGGGCGGCATGCCGCGCCGGGTCAGCGCGAAAGGCTGAGCGCGATCACTTCGTCACTGACGCGTGGCGTCAGGATCGAATTGCCGCCGGCGATAAAAACCATATACGTTCAGAGCGTACTCGCGCGGCAGTCGGGTGACGGAGATCAGGCGCGCTGGTAAATCTCGCTGCCCTTTTTGACGAACTCGACCGCCTTTTCCTGCATGCCTTTGGACAGCGCTTCTTTGTCGGACACGCCGTGCTTCTCGGCGTATTCGCGCACGTCTTGCGTGATCTTCATCGAGCAGAAGTGCGGCCCGCACATCGAGCAGAAGTGCGCTGTCTTCATCGAATCCTTCGGCAGTGTCTCGTCGTGAAAGTCCTTGGCGGTGTCCGGATCGAAGCCGAGGTTGAACTGATCATCCCACCGAAATTCGAAGCGCGCCTTTGACAATGCATTGTCACGCAGCTGTGCGCCCGGATGTCCCTTCGCGAGGTCCGCTGCATGCGCGGCGATCTTGTACGCAATGATGCCGTCCTTGACGTCCTTCTTATTCGGCAGGCCGAGATGTTCCTTCGGCGTCACGTAGCACAGCATCGCGGTGCCGTACCAACCGATCATGGCAGCGCCGATCGCGCTGGTGATGTGGTCGTAGCCGGGCGCGATATCGGTGGTCAGCGGTCCCAATGTATAGAACGGCGCTTCGTGGCAAAGCCGCAGCTGCTCGTCCATGTTGTGTTTGATCAAGTGCATCGGTACGTGGCCCGGGCCCTCGATCATTGTTTGCACATCGTGCTTCCATGCGATCGTCGTCAGCTCGCCAAGCGTCGCGAGCTCTGCCATCTGCGCTTCATCGTTGGCGTCGTGAATCGAACCAGGACGCAGGCCATCGCCGAGCGAGAAAGACACGTCGTACGCCTTCATGATCTCGCAGATGTCCTCGAACCGCTCGTACAGGAACGATTCGCGGTGATGCGCAAGACACCACTTGGCCATGATCGATCCGCCGCGTGACACGATGCCGGTCATTCGCTTGGCTGTCATCGGAATGAACGGCAGCCGAACGCCGGCGTGGATCGTGAAGTAGTCAACGCCCTGCTCGGCCTGCTCGATCAGCGTGTCGCGGAATATCTCCCACGTCAGCTCCTCCGCCTTGCCGTCGACCTTCTCCAGCGCCTGGTAGATCGGAACTGTGCCAATCGGCACCGGCGAGTTGCGCAGAATCCACTCGCGTGTTTCGTGAATGTGCTTGCCGGTCGACAGGTCCATCACCGTGTCGGCGCCCCAGCGGATCGCCCACGTCATCTTCTCGACCTCTTCGCCGATCGACGACGTCACCGCAGAGTTGCCGATGTTGGCGTTGATCTTCACCAGGAAGTTGCGGCCGATGATCATCGGCTCGGTTTCCGGATGATTGATGTTGGCCGGAATGATCGCGCGGCCGCGCGCAACCTCGTCGCGAACAAACTCGGGTGTGATGGTCTGCGGCAGCGTCGCGCCGAACGATTGGCCGGGATGTTGACGGCGCAGCAATTCGGATTGACCTTCGAGACGCTGGTTCTCGCGGATCGCGATGAACTCCATCTCAGGTGTGACGATGCTGCGACGTGCGTAGTGCATCTGCGTGACGTTGCCGCCGGTCCGCGCACGTCGCGGCCGGCGGTGCAGATTGAAGCGCAGCTCGGCGAGCTTGGGGTCGTTCAGCCGATCGACGCCGAAGCGCGATGTCGGACCAGAAAGCTCCTCGGTGTCGCTGCGCTCGCCGATCCAGCGTGCGCGCAACGGCGCAAGTCCCGAGCGGATATCGATCTTCACCGCCGGATCGGTGTACGGCCCCGAGGTGTCATAGACCGTGATCGGCGGATTTGTTTCGCTGCCGAACGAGGCAGACGTTCCGCTCAGCGAGATCTCTCGCATTGGCACGCGCAAATCAGCGCGTGAACCTTCCATATAGGTCTTGCGGGACTTTGGCAGGGACTGAACAGCTGCCTCGTCAACCTGCGCCGTTGCGGCAAGAAACTTAGGATTCGCGCTCATCGTTTTCCTCCGGCGGTGTTAACCGCATCAGGTTCCGGGGACTCTCTCAACCGCATCGACTGATGCAGTACCCCCAACGCGACGCTCACGATAGACGATCGGCAGACCCGCCGCAAATTGATACACACGAAACCACCCTTGGCTGCTTGCTGCGTCACGGGATTCTCCCGTGTTGAGTGTCTACGTGCCGCTACTTGCTTAATCGGTACAGGCGCAAGCTTGCCCTCTGCGCTGTAGACATTCCGCGGCGCTATGCGGCAGATTCTGTCAGTGTTAGTAGGTGGTCGCAGGCTTTACGGACCGATCGACTACGAACGGCTCCGGTGCGGGCGGCGGTGGTGAAGGTGACGATGAGTAGACCGGCGCTGCCACGGGCGCAAAGACGCGGCCTTTTTGTGATCTGATGAAGCTGTAGTCCAGGACATTCGAGGCGGCGCGCGTGTCGACGACAACGCGCTTTTCCTTGCGCAGACAAGGTGCATCGGAATAAGTCACGTTTCCCTCCGCATCCGTGCATTTCACAATTTCTGCTCCCACGGAGGGCGGCAACAAGATCACACACAATGCAAAAGACGGGGTAAAGATTCGTCGCATCTGGGTTTCCTCCGCTGCCGTCGAAGAACATCGCAACTCTACTCCGGTAGCAAATTCCGGCCATCTGGCTCTGCAAACGGCCCGATTCGCCTCGCCGGGCACTGACGCAGCGTCTGTTCTGCGTCCGCGATCTAACCAAATGCCCAATTCTTCCGTGCGGCGCGGTAATCGCCGCAATACTCCTGCTTGGCACGTCGAGGTTCGCATGAAGATATATGTCATCCATGAAAACGAGGAGTGGATAGTTCCACTTCGCAAAGCCTTTGCCGAGCGCAGTCTGCCGTATGCGGAATGGCATCTCGACCAATGGGCCGTCGACTTGAGCACGCGTCCGCCAAGCGGCGTGTTTTACAACCGCATGAGCGCTTCGTCGCACACGCGCGGCCATCGGTATTCCGCGGAGTTGACGTCGACGGTGCTGGCTTGGCTCGAGCGGCACGGTCGAATTGTCGTTAACGACAGCCGCGCGCTTGATCTCGAGATCAGCAAGACGCGGCAGTACATGCGACTTGCGCAGGAAGGTATCGCCGTGCCGAAGACCATCGCCGTCGTTGGCGACCGGGCGCTACCCGATGCCTTGTCGGCGTTCGCGGGCGGCCCGCTGATTGTCAAGCCTAACCGCGGCGGCAAGGGACTGGGCGTGCGTCTTTATGAAACGCCACAGCAGATTCTGCAGGCTGCCGAGCGCGGCGAGCTGCCCGAAACGATCGACGGAACACTTCTGATCCAGGAATACATTCGCGGCAATAGCGGGCACGTCTATCGCGCCGAGTTTGTCGGCGGACGC
>DATEOP010000169.1:0-8830 GCA_035274065.1 Burkholderiaceae bacterium | reverse complement strand
CGCGTCGCCACCAGGGAATCGAGCCCGCGCCACGCGATCATCGAGACGATCGACAGCACGGTGATTGCCACCAGCAATTCGAGCAACGTGAATCCGCGCGATAAGAGTCGGTGGTTCATCGCTATTGATTGGTAGGCATCACCGTCATCAGCTCGGCGAGCTGGCTCCGGTTGCCAGCCTCGTCCTGACGAAATACACGGACTTCGACGCGGCGGAAAAATGGATTCGGAGTCGGCTTGACCGCTTGCTGGCAAAGAAAGCTCGCGCCGCCCTGATCACAAGGCAGCATCGTCTCGCCCGGCTCGAGTCGTTCACGCCCCAGGCGCAGCTCGAGCAACCGATTCTCTGCGGTGAGCACTGCCAGCAGCTTTTGGCGCGTGTAGTCCGCGGTAGACGTCAGCGACATCGCGCCGCGCATCGCCGCCGCAAGAGCGACGCCGATGATCACCAACGCGACCAGCACTTCCAGCAAAGTAAAGCCGCGCTTCCTATGCAGCTGCTGCATCATTTCCTCGGCGCTTGGTCGACTGCAAGCAGCGAGCGACCCGCTTCGTCGAAGTCGACACGCACCGATCCGTCTTCGTTGGTGAGCTCCAGCCGCCAGCGCGGCTGGATCCATTCGCGTGCAATGGCAACTCGAACCGGTGGCGCGTCGGGCCCCAGTAATACCTGCGCTGGCTGAGGTCCACCGTTATCAAGCACGGCGAGTCGCGTCAACGGCGCGTCCCACGCGCGCTCGCGCAGTAGGTCGTCACCGGTCAACAAACGGCGCTCGCCGCCTGACTCGGTGACGAATCGATACCCGCGCAGATCGGCCTCCCAAACGATGGGTTGCTGCGTGATGCGCGACTCGTCCGCTGCTAGCGCCATCAACTGGCCGACACGCTGCGCTTCGCGCTGCAGTTGCTGACGCGGATCCGGAGCGATGTTGATCGTCACCAGCGAGACGAGTATGCCGGCGAGCACGATCACTACCATTAACTCGAGCAACGTGAAACCGGCAGCGCGGTCTCGCCCGCCGAGTGCACCCTTGGCAACGAGCGCTACAGCTGCCACGACCCGATATCGGCGTCCGGCGTGTTCGGCTCGCCGCCGTTGGCTCGGTCGCGGCCGAGCGAGAACACGTCGATCTCTCCTCGCACACCGGGATTCAGGAATTTATACGGCTCGCCCCACGGGTCGGACGGGACGGTTGAACGCTCGAGATAACCACCTTGCTTCCAGTTACTCGGCATGGGCTCGGTCGTGGGCCTCGTGATTAGCGCCTGCAGCCCTTGGTCGGTGGTGGGGTAGCGTCCGTTGTCGAGCCGATAGAGCTTCAATGCCTGCATGATCGACGCGATGTCCTGCTTCGCCGCGGCGATCTTTGCGTCATCGGTGCGGCCCACAACACGCGGAACAATCAACGCGGCGAGCACGCCGAGAATCGTGATCACGACCATGATCTCGATCAGCGTGAAGCCGCGCCGACGACGTTGGGAAAGATCAAAAGAGGAACGAACTCGGGTCATTGGAGTCATCAGACCATTGGCCAATGCGGCAGAAAACTTGAAGATAAGCGTCGAACGCCTTGAAGTTCCTCGCTTTTCGACGCGGACAACCGAGGGTGCGAGGGATATTATCAACGCGAATCGGGTGCCCCACCCCCCGGAAAGGGGATGCTTCACGGACTAATACATGGTGAGCTCACGCCGAATGCTGGAATCGATATCGTGAAAAAGTTTGCTTTCGCTGCGGTTCACTTGGTCTGTTTTGTTGCCGTGATGGCGATCGCAGGCTATTGGGGTATTCGAATCTTTACGCCTTCGCCGATCGCCGCGCCGCCGCCATTGCCTCCGCCGCCGCTGCGTGATCCCGATCCAATGGCGGCCGCGCGCATGTTCGGCAAGGTCGATGTGGCGCAGTCGGTCGCCAGCAATATTCAGGCGGTCGGCGTATTCGCGGCCGGCAAGGATTCGAGTGCAGTGTTGGTTGTCGACGGCAAGCCCGCGCGCGCGTTCGTCGTCGGGCAGAACGTTGCTCCGGGTATGAAGCTGGTCTCGGTGACATCAGAGATCGCCGTTCTTGAAACGGCGAGCGGTCGGCAGGAAGTGCGTATGCCAGCTCAGCCGGTGGCGCAGCTCGGCGGATTTCCTGCCGCGCCGAATTTTTTCCGCGAAGGCAATACGTTGACCGCGCCCAGCAGTGATGGCGCGCCCAATATCCCACGACCGGTTCCTGCGCAGACCCCGCGCGCCGCGCCAGCGCAACCCCCTCCGATGCCTGCACCGCAGTTTCCAACACAGCAAGTGCCACCGCAGATCCAGCAGCAAGCACCGCAGCAACCGCAACCGATGCCGCAGCAGCAGGTGCCGCAGCAGCAGGTCCCGCAACCGATTATTCCCGGCGGTACACAGCCGCAGTCGCAGTAACGCGCGCCTTTCTAGGCAACGACGACCTTGCCGGCATTTGGCGGGTACGTTTTCTCGCCGTCGAGTGCTGAGTCAAGCGGAAGTGCAGGCTGATTAGCAATTTCCGTATAGAGCGGCGAAAAGTCGGGCGCGGTCGCGTCGAACAGTTGGTTAAACGACTCAACGACAAAGTAGGCCGATTGGTAGTCGTCGATTTTGTACGGCGTCCGTAGAACCCGCTTCAGATCAAACGCAAGACGGTGGGGCCGCGGACTGGTGAGCGCGTAATGCGTCTCTCCGACTGAAGACAACACACCCGCTCCGTAAACGCGCAGCCCATGAGGCGTGGCAATCAAGCCGAATTCAACCGTGTACCAGTACAACCGCGCAAGATATTCGAGCGCTTGCAGACCCTGGGCCTTCAACCCGCCCCGCCCGAACGCCTGCATGTAGTCGGCAAAAACTGGATTGAACAAGAGCGGTACGTGGCCATAAAGGTCGTGAAACACGTCGGGTTCGACGATGTAATCAAACTCGGCTGGCGATCGAAGCCAGACAGTGACTGGAAAGCGGCGATGCGCAAGTAGCGAAAAAAAAGCGTGCTCCGGAATCAACCCCGGCACTGCGACGACCTCCCAACCCGTTGCGCGCTGTAGCGACTCGCTGATCGTTTCAAACCGGGGGATGTGATCGGCCGCACCCAGCTCACCGAGAGCAGCGATGAACTCCTCGCACGCCTGTCCCGGCGACTGCTTGACCTGGCGCTCGAACAGGCGCGCGTACATCGCATGTTCGTCGAGCGTGTATCGCTCCCAGCGCTGGTCGCATGTGTAATCGTCGCGCGCCTCGGAATAATCGCCGCGTGGCGGACGCTCGCTTGCGCCGTAGGTGACGGGTGCGACGGCCATCGAATTACGCGGGTGCCTTGCTTTCGTCGGGCTTCAGAACGCCCCGGCGAATTTGATCAAGCTCGATCGATTCGAACAGCGCGCGGAAGTTGCCTTCGCCGAATCCCTCGTCGCCCTTGCGCTGGATGATCTCGAAAAATATCGGACCGATCACCGTTTGTGTGAAGATCTGCAGCAGCAGTTCGTTAGGGGCGCCTTGATGCGTGGCACCGTCGATCAAAATACGCAGTTTCTTCAGCTCGGCGAGTTGTTCGCCGTGATTCGGCAGCCGGGCATCGATCAGGTCGTAGTAAGTGTCGATCGTGTCCTGAAAGGCGACGCCGTTCTGTTTCATCGCCCGAACGGTCGCGTAAATGTCACTGGTGGCAAGCGCGACGTGTTGAATGCCTTCTCCGCGATACTCGTCCAGATATTCGACGATCTGACTTTTATCGTCGGAACTTTCATTGATTGGAATTCGAATCTTTCCGCACGGGCTCGTCATCGCTTTGCTCTTGAGTCCGGTCAGCTGTCCTTCGATGTCGAAATAGCGAACTTCGCGGAAGTTGAACAGCCGCTCGTAAAACTCGGCCCATTCCTTCATCCGCCCTCGATGCACGTTGTGCGTTAGATGATCGATGAAAGTGAGTCCGCAGCCTGTGGGATTCGGCTGCGCGTCGGCGATGGGTTCGAAGTCGACGTCATAAATGTTGATGTCGCCGATTCCACCGGGAGCCGCTGAGTTCTTACCGCGCCAGCGGTCGACGAAATAAAGCAGAGAGTCGCCAATGCCCTTGATTGCCGGGATATTCAGCTCCATCGGTCCTGACTGCGAGTCGAACCCCCAGGCGCCGAGTTCGAGCGCACGGTGATAAGCCCGCGCAGCATCTCGGACACGAAACGCGATTGCGCAAATCGAAGGTCCGTGCAGCCGCGCAAAGCGCTGCGCAAACGAATCGGGCTCTGCGTTGATGATGAAGTTAACGCCGCCCTGACGGTAAAGCGTGACGTTTTTGTGTCGATGTCTGGCGACTGCCACGAACCCCATCGTTTCAAAAAGCTTGCCTAGCGCCACCGGATCCGGCGCGGCGTATTCGATGAACTCGAAGCCATCGGTGCCCATCGGGTTGTCCCAGCCGGTGAATTGCATCGCAATCTCCTGAATGAACGCGCGCTCTAGCAAGGATTCTGCCGCAATCCGGAGGGAAGATAACGAACCGCGTTTTGGCTGTTCATCGCACGAAAAGGCTGTTCACTCCGACCGAACCGCAACTCTGCAGTTCACTCCATCAATTGCGCAATTCGTCGCAACGCGGTCGCAATTTGCGACACGTCTGCCTACAGTTCCCCTTAACGCAGACAGACGCAACGAAGGGAGAACACGATGTACCGCACGTCCCACTCGATACGAATTTTGAGCGCAGCAGTAGCCGCAGTGTTCGGAATTGGATTGGTCGCCACAGCGGGGGGTGCGTTGCGTGTCGAGCGTGCGCCGATGGCAATTGAACCTTTGCAGGTCATTCATCTCGATCCGGTCGTAATTAAGCTGCAGCCTGTTTCGCAGCTTTCAGCCGCCTGCGAACAGGCACCGAAGGCCGCGCTTTAGACCTTAGGGTTTCCCGATCAAAAAGGCCCGGCGAGTCCGGGCCTTTTCTTTTGCACATGCCACTCCGCTCAATCGCGATTTGTGCAGCCTGTTGATCAATAAGTGCAATCTGTCGCACCAAATTGGTGTTGATGCGGCGGCACTTATACAGTGTGCGTATGACAACCGAGAACAGCACCGATCAAACCGCAGCTCCCGACGCGCCGGCGGCAAAAGTACCTTCTCCGCGGCGATCCCGTTTGCGCAATGCGTTTGCGTGGACCGGCAGTGCAGCGGCCGACGTAGGACGCGCATCCGCCCCGACTATTAGACGCGTAGCTGCACGTATCGGAGACTGGCTCACAACGGTCGGTTGGGGAAAGTTCTTTTTCATTGCCCTTCTGCTGATCATCGTCGGCGCGATTGCTGACAACGTTTTCTATAACACCAAGCCGGTCGTGGTCGTGCAGCGCGGCGAGGGCAAAGACCGTGTCCAGGTCAACCTGCAAGTCGCGCCGGATGGCGTGCGCATCCAGGCGCCCATAGATCAGCCACCGCCGCCGCGATCGAGGGGCGAACCCAGCGTGAAGATTGACGACAAGGGTTTGCGCATCATCGCCGGCGACAAGAACAAGCGTGTTGCAGTCGTTATCGACGAAAAGGGTATTCGCGTCGATAAAAATCCTTCAGATACGGGGAAATCCGACGCCGGGAAATCCGACACTGAAATATCCGACGAGGTGCCTGGTGTCACTGTTGAGGAAGACGGTCGCACAGTCACGATCAGCCCCGAGTTCACACAGGATCCGCAACAACTTGCGTTGGCGCTCGACAAGGCGCGCGATCAAATCGAAGAAATCGTAGAGAAGCAGATAGAGCGCCAGATAGCACGCGAAACGCGACGCTACAGGGCGCACACCGGCGACTGGCTGATGAGCTTCGTGATGCTGCTGATCATGGCGGGCATCATCGTCAAGGTCGTTCTCGGCGGGAAAAAGCGCGCCGAGCGGCGCGCTGAGGCCGCCACTGAAACTGCAGCGGAAGAGAGCCTGAAGCGACAACTCGCCGAAGCGCAGTTAAAGACAATGCAAGCGCAGGTTGAGCCGCACTTCCTTTTCAACACGCTCGCGTCGGTCGATTACCTGATCGAAACGGCACCGTCTACTGCTTCGAAGATGCAGAAAAGCCTGATTCAGTACTTGCGCGCGGCGTTGCCGCAAATGCGAGAGGGGTCGACCACGCTCGGCAAGGAAGTTCAGCTGTGCCGCTCGTACCTCGAGATATTGAAGTTCAGGATGGAAGATCGTCTGCAGTATTCACTCATCATTCCGCAGGGGCTTAGCTCCGCGCAGTTTCCGCCGATGATGCTGCAATCATTGGTTGAAAACTCGATTAAACATGGTCTGGAGCCCAAACCCGAGGGCGGCTCATTGAGCATCTCCGCCGACATCTCGAATGGCCGCTTGCGCGTGACAGTGGCTGATTCTGGACTCGGGTTTGCAGCAGCCGGCGTGTCAGGCAGCGGCGTTGGCTTGGCGAATGTGCGGGAACGTCTGGCGGCGTTGTATGGCGGCGCTGCGAAACTGTCGATCGAAGCGAATTCGCCGAGCGGGACGATTGTGACGATCGAGGTGCCGTACACGTTTGAGACTGACACCCGGTCGGACGGTAAAGGCAACGCATAGAATCGGCGCATGCCGACGGCGATCATTGCAGACGACGAGCGTTTAATGCGTGAGCAGCTTCGCACGCGTCTTACCGAAGTCTGGCCAGACCTGCAGATCCTGGCGGAAGCGAAGAACGGTGAAGAAGCTGTGATAGCGGTCCATGATCATCGTCCCGATCTTGCGTTTCTCGATATCCGAATGCCCGGCATGACTGGCATCGAGGCGGCGCGCCACATCGGGGACGCATCTCATGTCGTATTCATTACCGCTTACAACGAATATGCGGTGGACGCCTTCGAACACGGTGCGGTCGACTACGTTCTAAAGCCCGCCGAGGCGGAACGTCTGACGATAACGGTCGCGCGCCTGAAACAACGACTCGGTTCCAAGCCGAGCGATCTGACGGAGCTTCTAAGTAAGCTGAGTGCAAGACTCGAATCCGGCGGTGGTCCCGCGCGGCGCAGTTATCTGCAGTGGATACAAGCGAGCGTTGGACAGCAATTGCGACTAATTCCGACCGCGGACATTCTTTTTTTTACGTCCGACGAAAAGTACACGCGAGTGCAAACTGAATCCTTTGAGGCACTCATCAGAAAACCGATCAAGGAACTAATCGACGAGCTCGACCCGGAGCAGTTCTGGCAGATTCACAGAGGGACGATCGTCAACGCTAAGGCCATCGCGGGCGTGACACGGGATTTCCGGGGCCGTCAACTCGTTCTGGTCAAGGGTCACACTGAAAAGCTTGAGGTCAGCCGCAACTACACACATCTTTTTAAGCAGATGTGACTCTGCGCTGAGCGGCATCCGCACTGGCGACCCGGAAGCCCAGATCGATCGCGGCGAGCATTTCGGTAAACGCCTCGTCCATCAGTGACACCGCCGTCGGCGGCTCGAGAGCCAGATATGCACGAGGTTCCTCCGCGTCGGGGACGAGATGCATGCCAGCGCGCTCAGCCAGTTGCTTCAACGCGTCGTTTTCGGGAACGTAGTTCATCATCAAACACGTCGCTCCGCGATTGCGCGCATGTGCCGCAGCACGTTGCAACAGTTGCAGCCCGAATCCGCGACGACGTGCGTGCGGCAGCACCGAGAGTCCGAACTCTGCCGTTTTGGACGACGCGCTCTTGTCAAAGCCGAGATGCCCAAGCGCGAGTAGCTCGGCAGCTTCATCGAAAATGCCGAAGATTGCATCGCGGTTGAAGTGCAACCTGCGAACGTAAAGACGCAGTGCTTCGTCGGTCACTGCATAACCGAAACGAAGCCAGAGGTCGCGGGGCGGGAGCGCACGCAGATGTTTCAGCACCCGACCACGGTGGAGGGAGCTAAGTTGAGCTACCAAGGTCCCAGCGTTGCTTAACTTAAAGGAGTCATGATGCATTGCACAATTATGGGGCAAAGTTAACCTAGACCAAGCTCGACTGACGGAAAGCACTAACGAAGCAACTTTTGTGCTACCCATATAGCCCAACGCCTTGTGTGAGAGTGAGTGCTAACAACGCGCTCATTAAAGAGCGGCGTTGTGCGGGTTGCGCGCCGCTTCTGTCGCCCCTAGGGGGCTGCGTGAGGAGAATTTTGCGCTCGGTTTGACAAGCCTTTGTTCGGCAACCATAATTTGCGGTTCGCCGCGGAGGGGTGCCCGAGTGGTTAAAGGGGGCAGACTGTAAATCTGTTGGCTTACGCCTACGTTGGTTCGAATCCAACCTCCTCCACCACTGCAACCTCCAAAGCGAACGGACGAGCGCGGATGCGGAAATTAGTTTCGTCGGGCGGGTGTAGCTCAATGGTAGAGCAGAAGCCTTCCAAGCTTACGACGAGGGTTCGATTCCCTTCACCCGCTCCAGTAAAGAACAGGAATATCACATCCTACGAAAACAATAACCTCGTCGTCGAGAAGGCCGTGGATGCGCGACGCGAGCGCGAAGACAGTGCAAGACGTACGCTCATTTTAAAAAATACTAAAAAATACGCGCGAGCAAACAAAGCAGACATGGCCTTATCGGTGATCGTGCCGCCCATGTGGCTCAGTGGTAGAGCACTCCCTTGGTAAGGGAGAGGCCACGCGTTCGATCCGCGTCATGGGCACCAATTTTAAGAACTTTAGAACGTTAGAACGTCGAGACAGAGAGCGGTGAGGAGTTAGCGATGGCGAAAGGCAAATTTGAGCGGACCAAGCCGCACGTGAACGTAGGCACGATAGGCCACGTGGATCATGGCAAGACCACGTTAACGGCGGCCATGACCTCGGTGCTGGCGAGCAAGTTTGGCGGCGAGGCCCGCGCCTACGACCAGATTGATGCC